>CAIWDQ010000297.1 GCA_903911455.1 uncultured bacterium | reverse complement strand
GATAATCCTTATTGGGTGCCTGCTTTGGATATGGATGATAAAATATCGCTTAGCAGAACTAAAAATCCGGCATTTGAGTTTTGCGAAGCTAAATACTGGTTAGCATATAAAGATGGAAAAATAGCAGGAAGAGTAATTGGTATTTTAAATAATAGAGCCAACGAATGCTGGAAAGAAAAAAGAATTCGTTTTGGTTGGTTTGATTTTATTAATGATATTGATGTTGCTCAAACACTTCTGAAAACTGTTGAAGATTGGGGTAAGGAATTTGGTTGTAACGAAATTCACGGACCTTTAGGCTTTACAGATATGGATCGTGAAGGTATGCTTATTGAAGGCTTTGATCAGTTGGCTACTTATGCCACTTTGTATAATAATGAATATTATCCTAAGATAATTGAACAGTTAGGCTTTGCTAAAGATGTTGACTGGATTCAATTTGAATACGATGTACCTGAAAAATTACCCGATGAACTGATGCATATTGTCGATGTAATTAGTAAAAGATATAATCTTCATACTTTAAAAGTAAAGAAGACTAAACAATTACTTAAATATGGACCTCAAGTATTTGATGTTTTAAATCAAGGTTATAAGCTACTTTATGGTTTTACTGCTCTTACTGATAGGCAAATAGAGTTTTTTACCAAACAATATATAGCATATGTTAAACCTCAATTTATTTCAGTTGTATTAAATGAGAAAGAAGAAGTTGTTGCTTTTGGTATTACAATGCCATCAATATCTAAAGGTGTTCAAAAGGCTAAAGGCAAGTTGTTTCCATTTGGGTGGTGGCATATTCTTAAATCTATTAAAAATTATGATCTTATTGATATGTATCTAATATCTATCGTACCTGAAATGCAAAAGAAAGGACTTAATGCAATTATTTTTCATGAATTGATTTCAAATTACATTAAATATGGTGTTAAAAAAACGATTGTTAATCCAATTTTAGAAGTTAATAAAAAGATGCAAATGATTTGGGATGATTACAATCCTCGCAAACCACATATACGCCGTAGATGCTATATTAAGAAAATAGATTAAGAATTCGTTATAGCTAATCAACATCTAATATAAACTAAAAAAGAGAGCCTTCGACTACATAGCTAAAGGCTCTCTTTTTTAGAATTAAATTACGATTTACATATTTTTCAATTCATAATTCATAATTTATAATTCATAATTCATTTTAGCTAATCCTCAGTACTACGTAATCTGTCCAAACTTCTCCAACTGCATTAGTAGTTAAAGCATGTGCTCTGAACATATATTTAGCTCCCTGAATCAAACCTTCGATATTACCTTTAGTAAGAGGTAAAGTCTTTTCAATTACAGAGATTACTGTACCGTCTTCGGCTATTTGTGAACATTCAACTATATAACTATGTGCCCCTTTTACGCTAGCAAGTACTACACGTACTCTACCGGGTAAAACAGTGTTATAAACACTAATTGGAGCTATTGCAACTTTTCCTTTTAATTTAGCTAAGACAAAGCCCAATTTAGCGGCTAGTGAAGGATTGTTAGTTGTATTAATTAGATGTTCAATAAAATTGGCATCAACTCTAAAATTATCGCGAATTGTCTGCGCTATAACTAAAGCTTCAACAGTAGCAGCTTCATCACCTGCTAGACTTCTGCCCATAGCATCGGTTAAATCGGCGACCAGAGCAACAAACATTGTTCCAGTAAAAGGGATACCGGTTGCCAGACTTGCATATTCGGTTAATTTACCAGCCATTGCTAAAATAATTATACATAATGTTTTCAAACTATTAGTAGGGATGCCTTTATTTACCCTATATGGCTTATTAATTTTTCTTTTCATTTTTAATTGATTTATTATTTAATTAAAATTTACACAAAACACGTTATTCATTTATTATTTAATCCTTTATAAATTATATTTGGGTTTTAACTATTCTTAGAAAACGCCGGATTTATATTGAAAATTAAGTATAAATTGTCTGAATTCTTTGTTTTGATGCTTTTCGAAAACGTCTAAATAGTTGCAAATGTTAGCGATATATCTATCGTCTTCGGTACGATAACTATCGTCCTCAGGACTATAACTATCGTCCTCGGGACTATAACTATCGTCCTCGGTGCGATAACTATCGTCTTCGGTGCGATAACTATCGTCCTCAAGACGATAACTATGTTCCTCGGTACTATAACTATCGTCCTCGAGACTATAACTATGTTCCTCGGTACGATAACTATCGTACTCGGTACAATAATTATCGTCCTCGAGACTATAAAGATGTTCCTTTGAACTATAGCTATAATCTTCGCGAAGATTTTTATCTTCGTCATAAAATAATTTAAAATGTAAAAAAGATTTAAAATTTGATTTAGTTGTGCCTTTAGATCTTATTTCGGATTTGTTTCCCGTGACTGGTGGATTAGTGAATCTAGTCTTGCTTGTAGTGCGAATCGTACGAGCTAGCTTTCCAATTATTTCTATTTATTAATTTATGTATATCGAATAATTAAGACTGTAAAATTACTACATGTTTCATAAAAAACCTAATTAATTCTCATTTATTTACAGTTTATTTTCAACTACATCTAGTCTTTAAGCTGTTGACTTTTTCACAAAAATGGAATATCCATAAATAATGCATTAAAAAGATGTATTATTCTTATAATTATGATAAAAATAATGTTTTATTGAATAAAAATTAAAAACACCTCTTTCGTCATTGCGAGCTCCATTACTTTCTGCATATCAAGTGATATGACAAATCTTTGAGACCATCCTGACAGGTTTCCCATCCTGTCAGGTATTAATCAAAGAAGGCTTTTTATACCTGATACAGTATATACGATATCAGGATATTAATTATCATATGAATTAATATTAATTTCATAAGATTTCTCACTACGTTCGAAATGACAACTTTTCTTTTTAGTTATTGAAGAAAAGGGCGGCTCTGCCGCCCTTTTCTCTCCCAAAACCCAAAACCAAATGTCATTCCGAATGCAGCGAAGCGGAATGAGGAATCCCATTAAATTTAATCTTACTATACAATATTTTATATTATAAATACGCTTTTCTATCATAAAAGTAAAAATTATTATGATGAAATAATGAATGTATTAGATAAATTAGTAATTAGATCGG
>CAIWDQ010000296.1 GCA_903911455.1 uncultured bacterium | reverse complement strand
TTAATGATATTTATATTTAATAAAGATTTTGTCCGACTACCATCTCATGCTGCAACATACCATCGGACAAACGTATGATGTGCTTCTGAAAGAATAGAATGCCATCGGACAAATGTATGACGTGCTTCTGAAAGAATAGAATGCCATCGGACAAATGTATGACGTGCTTCTGAACGGACAGAATGCCCTCGGACAAACGTATGACGTAGTTCTGAACGGACAGAATGCCATCGGACAAATGTATGACGTAGTTCTGAACGGACAGCATGCCATCGGACAAACGTATGACTATCTATTGAAGCGTAATCACTTTTCAAAGCAATTATTCCCTTAATATTTGTCGCGGTTATTTCATATAAAGTGTTCATATCGTTATTATAAAATTCAATTTTATTTAATTATAAATAAAATGCGTTTTCGTCAACAACATCCTGCCAAAGCAAAACATTATTGCTGTTACAACTTGAAGAAAAACTTTACTGTGATATATTGTATTTAATTACTTTGGAAGTAACGGTACAAAACACACACTCTCGTTCGTTTTTCTTCTTTAAAATATTTAATTACTACCGAAAAAATGTATTCATCCATGAGGCGGTGAATAGCTTGATGGGTTTCAGCCTTTGATTTATGGTTGAAAAAACCATGACCTAGCTCAAGAAGTCCTGCAAAAGTATACATTATTATCATATAACCAAATTAAATGGTATCTTTTTATGAATTAATATTGTAATAAATGAAATTATCTATTAAAGCATCATAGATAAAGATTCCTCATTCCGCTTCGTTTTATTGGTAAGGACACTACTTTAATTGAAGAGATTCCTCGCTTTGCTCGGAATGACATTTGTTTTGGGTATTTGTGAGAGAAACGGGCGGCATAGCCGCCCGTTTCTCTTCTACATAGCAATAAAGAAGAGCTGTCATTCCGAATGAAATGAGGAATCTCAAATAATTAATATCAACTCCATACAACAGGGAATACTGCCCTGACTTTTTCATATTAAAATCATGGCTGAAGCCCAAAATATCCTTTTTTTCAGTCTTCAGCATAAATGCCGGGGTTAATAGATGGGAAGAATTTATTATTTACTTTGGGTATGATAAAAGTAAAAAATGATTTGTATTAAATAAATTTGTAATTTTACATTTTAAATAGGATGAGTTGAAGAAATTTAATACAATGATTTCAGATTCTTAAATTAGTAAATTTCAATTTATGATAACCATAAACGATATTAAAAAAGCATTTGGGTTTAAAAGTCAAGAAATAGTTAAGGAATCTAATTACAGAAAACTATTGATTAATTCCTTTCCATCATTTTTAATTACTGACATTAATTGTGTTTTAGATATAATCCCTCTAAAAGATAGTGTTTATATTGATTTCTATAATAAAAGATATAAAATAGATAATCTTATAACTAGAGGTTCGACAACTATAAAGTTAAAAGATGAATATATTGCATTACCTGGAAGATTGTATTTCACTGAACCAAATTTAGAACAAGAAAATAGCTTAACTAAAACACAAATAAATATACTAAACTGTATTTACACAAGACATTTTGATGGACATATCCGCGAACGGCGACTAAATAATTTGCTAAATAACGATGAATTTTGGATTATACCTTTTAAAGTACACTTACTTGGAGAATTTGTTATGGAAATATTAATTGAGCTCGACAAACATATAACAGAAAAGAATATAACTGAATATAAGAAATTTGTTTTGGATAATCCTAAATTTTGGATACAAACAAAAAGCAGAATGGTTAGTTGGTGGAATGCTGATTATAGATATCCTAAGTTCACGAACATTAAAGATTATATAGGGTATAAAATTATTAAGCGAATTAATAATACAAGATTACAAAAAATAAAACCTCATGGCTGAAGCCCAAAATATCCTTTTATTTCAGTCTTCAGCATAAATGCTGGGGTTAATAGATGGGAAAAATTTACATGTAGGGACACGCCATGGCGTGTCCCTACGAAATAAATGCATAAAAGGGCAGGTGTAAAACCTGCCCCTACATTTTTACTGTCTTTATATTTATCTCAAAATACTTGTCAGGCTTTTCATTTATTTTTAATAGTGATGATTTCAGGTCTTCATTAATATATACAGCACACAATGTATTTGAGATATGATAGATATTTTTTCTCTTTTCGGCAGGACAAGCATCCAGTATCCCGGCCATCACACTCCATCTTACAGTCTCGGGTTCAAGTGCATAATCGTGCCAAACAATTATTGAGTTTTCATTCTTAATTAAATCAAAAGCGGTTTTGGTGTCTTTTAGTAGCGCATCGTAATGATGGTCGCCATCCACAAATACCATATCATACTTCTGTTTATGAGCATCAAAATCATAATTATGAGAATTACCAAAGAAATGCTTCACATTTTTAATATCTTTTGAGAAGAAACGGTGCATCTTAATGTAAGCATCCGGTAAACCAAGCCGGTACATCTCTTCGTCAGGCAGATTAAAAGTTGTACAGTTAGCAACAACAGTTGCAACATTGGCTGCGCTTTCTCCTCGCCATGTACCTATCTCAAAATAATCATTAACATTATATTTCACGGCAAGTGCCTTTAAAAGAGCAATATCAACAGGCAATGTAGCGCCATCAAGATATGCATAAGGCGACACTGTAACATCCAGATCGGGAAATAAAGTAGTGATATCTACAACCGGCAGACCTTGCGGTAGACTATATTTAGCAGCAACATACTTATGCCGGTTTAGCTCCTCATCTATCACAGTATTTAGCAGATATGGGCGTTTTAATATCATACCTAAAGCCTTAAAAGCCTTATTGATTTTATTTAACATGATCGGATTTCTTAGTAAATATATCTTTAATTGTTTTTATATAATAGGTGATATCATTGAGATTGGGCAACAACGCAACTATCTTGATGCCACTATCCTTACGAAAATAATAAAATGCAACTATTGATGTTACGATGTACGAACAACTCGCCACCAATGCCGCGCCGTATATCCCATATTTGGGAATAGCCCAGAAGCCGAGCAACCCTGTAACTATCAGGCCGTAGAAGGAGGCAAGAGTGTTGATGTAGTACCTGCCTGTGCCCGAGAAATAATGCATGGTTAATAGTGCGAGGTTGTAGACTAACACGCCGGGTGCCAGGCACAACATGATGTGATTGATGCTGCCGAACTCTTTGGTGTAAATGAATGCGTAGAACTCCGAAGGCAGCAAAACCATCGGGATAATTGCTATTAATGTTATCAAAATGCTTATCTTGGTAAGATTAATGGTAAGTTGTTGAGAGTATTTCCAGTCGTTGGTGTTAACGATCTTAGAATATTGGACCATAGCCATGCTCCCACTAACCAGCCAGATAGCTTCGGTTAAGGATACGCCGTTTGAATAAATACCAAGACTCTTTTCGCCATGGTACGAATTAAGCAGATAATAACTGATCCTAAAGTTCAGGAACTGTGTAACGTGCCCCAACTGATTATAGAAACCATAGTTGAACATCGACTTCAACACTTCTTTAAACTCTGTAATTTTTATCTTAAAGAAGTCAATTAAATCTGTCTTAATTAAAAGAATGCTTATGATAAAACTGATGACATAGGCAAAATATAAAGCGTAAATATAGATACTTACGTTAGTATTCTTAAAAATAAAAATAAATATCAGCAAACTAAGAACAGTTATTACAGGCTGCACAAAATTTACTATGTTAGACGAGATGATTTTCTCTCTGCCCAACAAAATATTTGCATTAATGGCTCCAAAAGAGTTGATAACCGAAAGTATGCATATGTGTATGATGAAGTTGGCATCAACAAGATTAGTTATTTTTAAGATCAGATAACTGAGTACACCTACTATTAAACTCCATAAATAGGAAGTTATCACCAATATAGAGACTTTAAAACGTGGCGTCAGGTAAACGAGTGTCGCACCCCCGGCAATGTTTGCAAATATTAATATAAAACTGATCGTGGTAAGAATAATACTTTGTGCACCCTTACCCGAAGCATGCAGATAGCGGGAAATGAGGATTGCCATCAGCAGGTTTATCAGCGCCGAGGTGAATTTAATTGAGAATGTATTTAGTACTTTGTTCAGCAAATCAGTTTAGTATTTCTTTGTATAAATTGTAAAAAGCCATCCCTACATTTTCGTAACTGTACTTAGCAGCGTAAGCCGATAATTGGAGTCTATCATATTCATTGTGAAGCTCCATCATATTAGCCATTGCCAACATCAAAGCCGCTTCATCATTTGGCTTAATAATAATGCCAAAATCTTTTGTAAGCTCTGAAGAAATCCCGCCTGCATTGGTAGCAATTATCGGTAAACCACATGCTAAAGCCTCAGCTATCACCACCGAAAACGATTCGTAATTACTAAACATTACAAAACAATCAGCTTGTTGCATAAGCATAGCTATTTCAGCAGGCTTCTTTTCACTTTCAAAAAATATAGTGCTGTTTAAAACATTTAATTGCTCACAATAATTTATGTAAGATGAATTATCACCATCACCAACGATAAATAGTTCAAAATTATTACAAATGCTTGATAATTTTGAAGCTGCTTTAATTAATCCTGTAATGTTTTTCTGATTATCATCAAGCGAAGAAACATGAAGGAAACGTACTTTTGTATTAATAACCTTATCCAGTTTTGGTTTAAAGATATTAACGTCAACAACATTTGGTATCACTTTATATTTACCCTTCAAACACATAACAAGCATAGCCCGCTTTAAATCTCTTGAAACAGGAGTGATAAACCTTGCATTACAAACAACTTTTTTAGCCAAAAACTTTTGAAACATACTAATCTCAGAAGGATCATCAGGCAAGTAGCCTGTCCAATGTTCGGTAATAATATATTGCAGGTTGTATCGCCATTTAAAGTATAAAGCAATTAATCCTGTAGGAAATAAAATATTAGCATGCGTTAAATCCTGATTGCCATATTTACTTACAATAAATTTATACCCCATATTATAAGCTTTTAAATAGAGATATATCTTTTGAAGGATATTAAATGGAAATATTTTATAGAACTTCTTTTTAATATAAACTCTAACAACATTAATGTTATTCTCAGATTCGGAAACAAGCTCAAACCTCTTATCATTCATTTCAGTATCAAAGGCAACATGCAATACATTGACATTGCAATTTTGAGCAATGGCATTAGCATGTTTCTCAACAAAATTACCCAGATTAGGATTAATTCTGTCGGGATACCAAGCAGAAATGAATAATATGTTACGTTTTTTGTTATCCATAAAGGATATAGTATGAATTCTTTTTAGTTTATAAATACAATTATTAAAGCCAGCAATAAACTAGTTCTAATTTAAGCAGCAAAGTTAATATAAAGTATGATAAGTTAGTAATAAAATTAGAAGTAATTGAATAAACAGTAAAATATGTTTTCTTTATGTCAGTAGATTTTGTACTTTTGCAAACAAATTAAGCCCAGGTGGTGAAATTGGCAGACACGCCACTTTGAGGGGGTGGTATCCGAAAGGATGTGCAAGTTCGAGTCTTGTTCTGGGCACCAATAAACATGCAAAACCTGCCCGAATGGCGGAATTGGTAGACGCGCTAGTTTCAGGGACTAGTATTCGCAAGGATGTGCAAGTTCGAGTCTTGTTTCGGGCACAAAAAAAGCCTTTCAGATGTCTGAAAGGCTTTTTTTGTTATTAAGATAATACCTATCTTAGTATTTCTAAACTTCCTTTATGCTCAATCTCTTTAAGAATTCCTCTAGCTTTAAAAATATAGAAATATACACCATCAGGTAATCCCTTTCCATCAAAGTTGTTCTGATAGTTATTACTTTCATAAACTACCTTACCCCAACGATTATAAATTACTAATTGGTTGTTAGGATACGCATCGCTAGTTAATCCTTTAATTACAAAGAAATCATTTAGCCCGTCTCCATTAGGAGTAATTATATTAGGGAATGTCAAAGAGTCGTTAATGACCATTAATTGGTATCTGATAGAGTCAATACAACCATAATCACTTGTACATACCATTAAAACACTATAAGTTCCTGTATTTAGATAAGAATGTGCCGGGTTTTTATCAGAAGCTATACTTGTATTATCACCAAAATCCCATGTATAAGAAAACCCACTATTAACAGGAATCGTTTTATTTGTAAAATAAACGGGATAGTTGATAACTCCGGTATGAGGAGTCCATGTAAAATCTGGATTAGGCATAGCATGCACATTTATAATATTAGGTAAATACAAGCTATCAGTGCATCCACCAAATGTAGTAGCAATTAATTTAACTCCAAACGAACCTGGTATATTATATAAATGTGTAGGATTTTGAGCAGTATCTGAAGTTCCATCTCCAAAAAACCAATGAGTATATTTAGCAGCAGGGTCAACTGAATTAATAAATGACACATTTATTGGAGCACATCCATCTGGTTGAGTTGGATTTGTAGAAAAAGACATTTGTGGTTGTTGATTTACTGTAATCACCATTGATGATGTATCCCCAGGACATCCGGTAGTATCAGTTAACGTTACCATATAGTTAAGGTTATAAGTTGTTATACCTGTATTACTCGGACTATTCGGATTTGAGTTTGGATTCTGAAGATTAGGATTATTTAAATATGTAGTTGGATACCATGAATAATAATAACTGCCTGTTTTTCCACCGGAAGGATGGCTATGAAGAAATGCAGAATAATCATTATTCGCATTCTGACAAATCATAGTATCATTACCAGTAGTAACATGTAGTGGAGAATAATTCATAATAGGAATATTCAAACTATCTACACCACATGAATTAGTTTTTATTTTAAGTATGATATTTTTTACAGTACCTGAAGTCCCATAATTAGCAATTGGAGTAATAACGATCTGAGAAGAAAGTGTTCCTGGATATATAGGAATACTGTCAGGGAAATATAAATAATCCTGACCCATATGAGCACTACCATAAATTGTATCAATAACTACCCAGGCAGTATCAGCTCTATAAAATGGGAGTTTAAATTTAATGATTTCATTATTACAACCACCAATAGCCATTGGGATAGCATTAGGATTGGAGAAATTAATTAAAGTTGAAACTGCAGTACTTGTAAAACTATTAGCCTCAAGCCATACCCATGAATCTAGAATTCTATCATTTGCATCAGCTATTACTAATTTAAGATGATATTGTGTACAAGGTACAACTCTTGCCCAGGCAGTAAGTACAGTTGTTAAACCATCAGCTTGTATAGTACTCCCCCCAGTATTATTTATATAATATTGGCAATTAACACATGGTCCACTATTTGATGAACCATTATTAACATTATAGATACTAACATAGGTATTTGAATTCGGTAATAATGCAATATTTTTATTAACATAGGCAGGTCCAGTTGGATTTAAACCAGTAATAAAGAAAGCAAAAACATCATTAAAACTAGGAACAAATTCAGGGTATTCATCAGAACCAAACACATATCTAAACTTAATTGTATCAGACATTGGCACGAAATCAAATTCTAAAATAGCCGCATCATGCAATGAATTAACACTTGAACCTACGATAGATAATAAAGTAGGGTCACTCATATCTGGTGTAGTTGGTGAGACAGGGATATAAAATCCACTACTATTATTAGGCCCTACAGCACCTGTTACACCACCAGAAGCCATTATTAAACCACTATTTAATCCTAAATTAGTTGGTGTACCTCCAGTAGTAAATGAACCAATATTATTATAAATTATGCTACCTAAAGATCCACAATATTGAACATTCGTAACAGTTACACCAGTCCCAACTAAAGTATTTTGTACTATTTGATGAGGAGATAAACCTGTAGCAGGTGTAACAATTAATTGAGCTTTTAAATTACCACATAATATGACTAATAATATGACTAATAATTTAAGTTTAGACAGTTTTATAAAAGATTTCATAATTATGAATTTAGTTTAACGTAAAATTTCTAATGATCCTTTATGTTCTATTTCTTTTAAGATTCCTTTTGCTTTGAAGATATAATAATAAACTCCATCAGGTAATCCATTTCCATCAAAGTCATTAGTGTAATTATTCTTATCATAAATTTTCTTTCCCCAACGATTAAAAATAGATAAGTTATTAGTTGGATATCCTCCTTTTTCTAATCCTTTAATAACAAAATAATCATTATGTCCATCACCATTAGGTGTAATAATGTTAGGAAAGGTTAATGAGTCATTAACAATCTGGATCTCATATCTAATAGAATCTATACATCCATAATCACTAGTGCAAACTAATAACATACTGTAAGCTCCTTCGTTTGTAAAAATATGTGATGGATTTACAGCTTGGGATATACCAGTATTATCTCCAAAATTCCAGGTATAAGTAAATCCAGTATTTACAGGAATTGTTTTATTAGTAAAACTAACTGGATATTCCATTACACCAATATGAGGAGTCCATGAGAAGTCTGGGTGAGGCATAAAGTATACATTTATTAAATTGGGTGATGTAGATACTGACTTACATCCATCAGTGGATGTAGCAGTAAGTGTTATAGTATAACTACCTCCAGTAGGATAAGTATGTGTTGGGTCAGTTGTAGTTGATGTTTGGTTATCTCCAAATTCCCATTTATATGTACAATTTGATGGATCCGTATAGTTAGTAAAATGGACTGTAATTGGGGCACAACCAGAAAATGTATCCGCAACAAACGAAACTGAAGGGGAAGGATAAATTACAGCAGTTGCCTGAGTTGAATCCTGACATCCATGAGTACTTGTCCCTGTTACAACATATGAAGTTGTTTGCATAGGAGCAACTTTATGAGGATTTCCTAAATAACCATCACTCCACAGATAAGTGCTTGCACCACTTGCAACAAGTTTTGCTGAATCTCCCTGACATACTGAATCATTAAATGCTTTGACTATTGGATTTGCATAAATGTGAATATATTTAACAGTATCTTTAGGGCATCCTGTTGCTAAGCTATCCGTTAAAGTAACTGGATAGGTCCCGGGAGTAGTGTAAGTATGACTAACAGTAGTTCCCATATTCATATGATTGCCCGCTGAACCTGGATTTCCGAAATCCCAATACCAACTATATATAGGTGTATTAGTAGTAGTAGCATAATTAAAATCTACTGGTACATTTACACATGCGTCGTTAAAAGTAAAATTAGAGTGAATAATATTAGGAACTAAAATAGTTCTAAGAGTATCAGAACAAGAAGTATTAGATAATGAAGATATTACAACTTTATAAACAGAACTATCTTGCGGTCCTGTTATTGACATAGATTGAGTAGTATCCCCACCTGCATATACTAAAACTCCTTGTGGATTATAAGCTGGTAACCATTTATATTTAAATCCACTTGGTGCTGATAAGATAGCTATGGGGCTTCCTGGACAATAATTAATAGCAATATTCCTAGGCAAACAATAAGCATAAAAATATGCATAACCAAAGTGACCACCTTGTGAGCAGTCAGCAGAAACAAATTGAATTTTAATATTCTGACCATGATAAGGTTTTAAACTCATTCCAACTGTTTGCCAATTAAACCAATTTATTGCGTAGCCATAAGCCGTAGTTTGATTTACAAAAGTACCTGGAGTTCCTGCTACATAGACAAAAGTACCACATGGATTATTAATTGCATTCCCGTTAGCATCAAGAATACGTATAAGAAAATAAGCCTGTTGGCTACAAGTATGAGAGGGTTCAACATTTAAAACTGCTGCATAACTGTATACAAACAAACCTGAAATATTAGTATCAACATACATCGCATAAGTTAGAGAAGCTGTTTCATAATTAGTATGCCAACAACCAAGTCGAACAACCTGATTAACACCCGATGGAATTTTCTGAAGATTAAAATTTGTTAGAGAATCAAAAGCGCCATTTGGGTAGTTAGTATTTTGTGGTGTAATAATAGTTTGCATTGCAGGTTGAGAAGGAGTTGCAGCTGTTAAAAACCCATTTGTCCCACAATAAATAGTTGGTGAAGGAACTATTGGAAGACAAGAAGATAAAGTAGCGCCATTTTCTACAATAGTATAGCATGAGGATGATTGTGTAATACAATAACATCCATTCCAGTTAGTAAAATCATGTAATGAAAAATCTGAATTAGGACACTTTGATTCTATCACAACTTGTGAATTTGCTTTAAACCCAGTAATGAATGAAACTAATATGAATAAAAAGAATAGAAACTTTTTTTTGTTTATATTAACTTG
>CAIWDQ010000295.1 GCA_903911455.1 uncultured bacterium | reverse complement strand
CAAATACCTTTGCCAAATATTTAATCAAATTAAACTATTGAATATTTATTATCTCTAATTAACATTGCAAATCTTTTAAAAATTATAAATCATGAATAAGTCTTTTGGATATATCTACATTACTATATCATTATTTTTCGCAATTATTCTTATTAATACAAGTTCATTTGCTCAGATTGGAATAAAATATCAGATTAAAGGAACACTAGTTGATAGTAATAATAAGAAACCTATACCATACTCAGGTATTGCTATCTCTACTCAAGATGGAAAAACTATTATTAAATCAGACATGACGGATGAAAAAGGATCATTTTCATTTACTGGGATATCACAAGGTAAATACGTTCTAATGATCTCTAATATGTCGTATGGTAATAAAACAAAATCCATTACATTATCGGGAAATAATACTGTAATTAACTTGGGAAATATTAAATTATCAAGACAAACGATAGTATTAGAAGACGTTATTATTGAAGATTTTGCAATCCCTGTTGTAGTAAAAGAAGATACAGTAGAGTTTAATGCAGCAGCTTTTAAAACTGATTCTAATGCAATGGTTGAAGATCTTATTAAAAAACTACCGGGTGTTGAAGTTGATAAAGATGGTAATATAACTGCTCAAGGCAAACAGGTAAAAAAAGTATATGTTGATGGAAAACCTTTCTTTGGAGACGATCCAAAGATGGCTACCAAAAATATTCCCGTTGATATGGTTGAAAAAGTTCAAGTATTAGATAAAAAGAGTGACCAGGCAGTGTTTTCAGGTATAGATGATGGTGATGTAGAAAAAGTAATGAATCTTATTACTAAACCCGGTAGAAGAAATGGTACTTTTGGCAAAGTAACAGCTGGAGGTGGTGGTACTAATGATGATCTCAACAAATTTGATGTTGGAGCAAATATTAATTGGTTTAAAGGTGCTCGACAGGTCTCTATAATTTCTACAGGAAACAATATTAACAATGTCCGATTTAGTGATTTTGCAGCTTTAGACCAACCTAGTGGTGGTATGATTGGTGGCGCTATGAGTTTTATTCAAGGTGGTGGTGCTAATGGTGCAGCCAATGTGATGCGTGGTAGAGGTGGAAGTTTTGGTAATTTCAACTCTAATAATAGTGGTATTAATACATCATGGTCTATTGGCACTAACTTCCGCGATAGTATCGGACATAAAACTAGTTTCACAGGGAGCTATTTATATACTGATAACAAAACTGACAAAACTCAGGGCAGCGATAGAGAAACTTTTTTGACAGATACAAGTGGAAAACCAAATAACACTTTTTACAATAGTAATATAAGAAATATTACAACTTCAAAAAATCATACTGTTAATATGGAGTTTGATTATCGAATTGACTCTATGAACTCTATCCTGTTTAGACCTCGTATTAAATTTACAGAAACTACATCTGATCAAACAAGCGACTATAGAACCTTAGACAAGGTTTCCGATTCTTTAAATGCTGGTAATAGTTTAAAAACTAGAGATAACAAAGCTTATAATATTTCGGGTGAAATTTTATTAAGACATCGTTTTAGTAAACCCAGACGTACTATGTCGCTATCTATTCGCCCTAGTTATAATGCTTCAAATTCTGATGGTAATGATTATTCAAATACAAGATTATGGTTCATCCATATACCATCCGACTCTTTAATTGATCAAAAGAAAAATACAAAAACAGGAGATTTTAGTCTGAATAGTAGATTTTCATATACCGAACCACTTACTAGTAATACAGTTTTAGAATTTAATTATAATTTAAGTTATGATAATAGTTTTTCAGATAAAAATGCTTTAAACTATGATTCCATCTCTAAAACTTATAATAAAACTGATACTACATATACTAACCGTTACGAAAATATTTTTGTTAACCATAGAGTAGGTTTAAACTATAAAGTATTTAAAGAAAAATGGGATTATACTATTGGTATTGGTGTTGAACCTTCTACTATAACTAGTAATAATATTACTAAAAACACCTTACTCACACAAAACGTTGTTAACTTTTCGCCACAAGCAAATATTAATTACTCGCCTCGCAAAGGTAAACGATTGACTTTATGGTACCGTGGGAATACAAATCAACCAAGTTTATCACAACTTCAAACTACTCCTGACAATTCAAATCCATTGTATATTACCTATGGTAACCCTGACTTAAAACCAGAGTTTTCACAAAATGTAAATATCAATTATAATACTATGGATATGGTTAATTTTAATTTTGTATTTGCAGGTTTAAACTATCAAACTACAATGAATAAGATAGCCAACAGAAGTACTTATGATCTTCAGGGTCGTCAAGTTACAACATACACAAATGTTAATGGAGCATACTCCTTAAATGCATTTGCAGGTATCGGCAAGCCAATTAAAAAGTTCTTGGTTAATTTTTCGAGTAATGCTGCTTTTAATAATGATATCAGTTTTAATAATAATACCAGTTATACAACTCAAACACTAAATTGGGGAGCTAATGCACGTTTAAATTACAATGGTGATAAGTTAACAGCAGCTCCAATTGCAAAAATAGCATACTATAATGCAAAATATATTGGTATTGATAAATCAGCAACTAATTATTTTAATTATACTTATGGAATAGATTTTCAATATACACTTCCTTACAATTTTAAAATTGGAAGCGATTTTCAATACACTACCAATAATGGATATGGTACTAATTATAATTTAACTACTAAAATGTGGAATGCTTTTATTACCAAACAGGTATTTGCCAATAAAAAAGGGATGATAAAATTCCAGGTATATGATATTTTACAAGAGAATAAAAGTATTACACGTACAACAACTGATAACTATATTGAGGACACACGCGTTACAGCGATGCCTCGATTCTTTATGCTTAGTTTTTCTTATAGCTTTAGTAAATTTACTGGTAAGAAACCTGACGAAGACCCAATGCGTCACATGATGCGTCAACAATTCCGTGATAGAAATGATTAATTAATTTAGTGATTAAACAAAAATAAACCCGAAATATTCTAAAGAGTATTTCGGGTTTGTTTTTTTAATTTAATATAGAGACTATTCTTTAATTTCCTATGTCGTCATTGCGAACGAAGTGAAGCAATCTAAAAAGAGATTGATTTTTCATAAATAATAGCAATAATGTAGTCTATATATTCTTATTCTCACACAATTCAGTAAGAACTCCAAAAGTAGATTTAGGATGCAGAAATGCAATATCTAAACCTTCGGCACCCTTACGAGGAGTTTTATCAATAAGTTGAATTCCTTTAGCTTCAGTTTCTGCCAAAGCATCTTCAATTCCTTTTACAGCAAAGGCAATATGATGAATTCCTTCACCTTTTTTCTCCAGAAACTTTCCTATAGGTCCTTCAGCATCGGTTGATTCTAACAACTCTATCTTGGTTTGCCCCACCATAAAGAATGCTGTCTTTACTTTCTGATCTTTAACTTCTTCTACAGCGTAACATTCAAATCCAAATACTTCAGTATAGTATTTAATTGCTGCATCAAGATTCTTTACAGCTATTCCAATATGTTCAATATGTGTTGGTTTCATGATTTGTTTATATGATTTAATAAATAATTAATTGAACTGCAAAATTAGATAAATTTCTTATAAAAGTATCTTTTAATATAATATTTTAAAAGTTTGATTTATGATGATTTCAAATCAAAAATAAAAATAATTAAATTTACTAAAGCATGTTAGTATATTTATTAATAACACTTTGTAGACTTATTAACAATTATAACGAAATTATTTTTATAAAAATATAAAAAATAGCTGTGATAATATTAATATTTGAGATATATTTGCAGTCTGAAATTTTAACCAATTTAATAATTTTTAGCTATGAGTTATAAAATAACTGATGATTGTACTGCTTGCGGTACTTGTATCGATGAATGCCCGGTAGAAGCAATTGCTGAAGGCGACATCTATAAAATTGATCCAGAAGTTTGCACTGACTGTGGTTCATGTGCTGATGTTTGTCCGGTTGAAGCAATTCACCCAGAGTAACAACATTCTACTTCAAATAACAAAGGCTTGCATTATATGTAAGCCTTTTTTATTTTAGATAAGATCGTCATTGCGAGCGTAGCGAAGCAATCTCATTCCTTTCATTCATAATTCATCATTCATAATTATTATTATATTTATAACCGAAGCTCGGGTTTAAATATAAAAGAAGAGAAAAATGACAATTTAATTTATTTTGGTAAGATAAAGTAACCTTTAATTTTATTCTTTTAATATGCTCCTAAAAATTTATGTCCATTAAAGTGAACCAAATGATCAGGATAATCTGCTGTCCAAACTTCAGTTTCCCAAGCAATATCCATTTGTTGCTTTCTAAATTCATTTCTAGTTAAAAATGCAGTAATAAAAATCAATTCTGCTTTACATTCTTTCAATAATTTTTTTAACTCTAAAACTCTAATTTCACTCATTGGTCCAGAACTATAATACGCTTCAATTAAATAAAGCCAATTATTTTTCTTACTATAAGCAATTATATCGGGTAGTTCATTATGTGAAAGTTCAAAAAAGTTTAATTTTTTTAATTCTTCTTCTTCAATATACAGTTTTTTATTTGAAGTATCTCCAATATAAAGAACAGTACAGTCACTACCATAACGAGGTAAGAACTCTTCAATAATTTGTTTTTGTAAAATATTATGTTCTCCTAGGGAAAGTTGAAGTAATTTTCCATTAGGTAGTTTTATAGGAATCTTTTCTATATCTCTTTTTCTTTTAAGAATATCAGAAAGATTTGACCTGTTTTCATTAAATGCTTTTAGAGATTTATCCCATTCAGCAGAATTATAATTTACAATTAATCTTTTAAAGTCTGAATGTAAAGCATAACCTCTTGTAGGATCATTTGTCGCCGAACCTTTATTTATTCCTGTGTTTATTATCAAATCAGCAAGTACAAGTAACTTCAAATCTTTTCTTCTAATATCATCATAAGAACCCGAAGAAATTTTCTCTTCAAAGTGTTTGTTAACAATAATAATAATATCTCTTGATTTTAGATTTGTATTTTCTTTTGCTTCTTTCCAATCATTAGTAACACCTGCTACAGCTAAAAAACAAACAGCCATTCTTTCTAAACTTCTATTTGTTTTGTTTGCAAGAGGAATTCCAACATTTTCTAGTATTTCAAGAGCTTCGTTAATAATCTTCTGAACAGGTGCTGTCTTTGTACTTTTACTGATATAATTAGTCATAATTAAAATAGAGTTAATACATTATTTGCTTGTAAATCTTTTTCTAAAATTTCTTCTTTAGTATACAACTCATCCATTTTATAACATTCTTTTAATGCTAAAGCTAACTGATATGCTAATAATGGAGGAACTGCATTGCCTATTTGATTATATTGTTGTGTTTCATTTCCTGTAAATTCATACCAATCAGGGAAACTTTGTAAACGTGCTGCTTCTCGGTGTAATAATCTTCTTCTTCTACCATCTTTAAGCCTTACTCTTTGCATATCTCCCGTTGCTCCGGCAAGATTTCTACAAGTTAGAGTTCTGGCAGGTTTGTCGGCATACAGGTCTCTTGGGTTTATACATGAAGATGCTTTTTCATATTTAGCTACATAAGTATCCATTGACTCTGTAAGAAACTTACTTCCATCAGGTACTGTAAACATTATATCTCCTATTGCTTCTCCAACTGTAACTTTTTTTAATTGTGGTTTAGGGAAATTAAATTTAGCTCTATGTCCAAAAACAAAAAGTCTTTCACGATTCTGAGGAACTCCATAATTTACAGCATTTAAAAGTCTATAATCAATAATGTAGCCAAGCTTGCTTAATTCATTTATAACTAAATGGAAATACCATTTATTAGTATATAATAGCCCCCTTACATTTTCAAACATAAAGACTTTAGGTTGTAGTTTTCTTACAGCATCTATAAAAACAGGAAATCCATCTCTTGCATCTTCAATTCCTTTTTGATAACCTCCAACACTAAAAGGCTGACAAGGTGGTCCTCCAATTATAATTTCAGCATCTGGATATACAAAATCAAGATCTAATTTGATAGCATGACAATCACTTCCTAAATTATTTTGATAAGTTACGGCAGCAGCTTTATCCATTTCAAACCCTATAGTTTTATAACCTGCCGCCTCAAAACCTAAAGACAAACCACCACAACCTGCAAACAAGTCTAATATAACTTCTTTTTCAGTTGTTTTTGGTTTCAATATTGAATTTATATATTCAATGTAATCCATATTTTTTTAGTCTTTATAATTTAGTGAAACAAAATCACCTACCCTATCTGCATAATCAACAGGCAATTCATTTTCTAAAGCAAGTATTTTTTCAATCCTTTTCATTAATGCAAAGTTACGACATTTTGATGTTTTTAATACTAATTATTCATTTTTTAATACAAAAAGATATCTTAAAATTATTCACATAAAACTCTTTTAAAAATAATAGTTGTATCTGGTTCTCCTTCAAATGAAACAAAAACAGTCAATTCATAAATAGTCAAATTAATAATTTTCATTGAAAATTCTATACCTCCATTGGGTATAATTATTAATTCATATTTTAATGTAGGATTTATTTTTTTATTTTTTGATGGAATTGATGTGCAAATAATTTTATATTTGCCATTATATTGTATATCTGAGTTTAAATTATTCTCTTTTGCAAATTCTTTATAAGGAATATAAGTATAAGTATTATCACATCCAAAAAAATATTTCCATTTGTTTTCACTTGAGATTTCTTTTACCCCATTAATATTAGACATTGAAAATGATTGCCAACATCCATATATATTTGTCATATAATTCTTTTGTGAAAAACCAAAAATAAATATAAAATTTAAAGCTATTATAAGTAAGATTATTTTACAAAAACTTTTCATGATTTTCTATTTTTTTTAATCTGAGATTCTTTGAAAATTGTCCAATTGGGTTGAATCATATTGTTTATATCTAAATTTAATATTTCATTTTTTATTGCAATTTCATATCGAGAAATAATAGATTCGAAATCTTTAATAGCATTTTCGTTCCAATCTTCTTTATTATTCCTCAAAAAATCTTTTTTATCTTTTAGATTAGATTTTAATTCAGAAATAT
>CAIWDQ010000294.1 GCA_903911455.1 uncultured bacterium | reverse complement strand
TGAACATGTACAAGAACATTTTAAAATTATGAATGAATTCTTCGACAATTTATTTGCTGATGAAACTGTTAAAGTTGAAGATAAAAAGATGTTCAGAATGCAATATAAAGTGTATAAAGAAACTGAAAAAGCAGCTATCGATTCTATTGAGGATTTTATTAAGAAAAGAGAGGCACATTACGAAGCTATACTTGCAACTATTGAAGGAACTAATAAAATGTATAATGAATTATCAAAGTACAAAAACATTTTTAATAAAAATATTGGTGAAGCATAATTCAATTAAAAATAATTAATAATAAAAACAATAGATATGGAACCTTTTATTCAGTATTTTGACAACGTAAAACGTTCAGCAATGATGATAAAGATTAAGAAACCTTTCATTGACTGGCTTAAAAGTATTGATCCGATTGATGAAAATGATCAAATGCTAAAAGAAGGTGATATTTATCTTCTACCCGATTATGAAGAGAAAAAACAGATGGAAGATTGGTTGGAGGAAAACTTTGATGATATTTTTTCAGATCAATTAAACAATTGGATAATGGATGAAGAACTATGGCCACAATTGCGTTCATTTAAAATGTTTAAAGATTGGTTTGAGTATTCACTTCATACCATGGTTTGGGATACAGAAGAAGATGAAATTGAAAAAGTATAAATAATATTAAGATTAATATCAACATCTCAATTTAAAACACAATTAATAACATGCAAGAATCTAACAATTATATTTATCTGTGGAGAAAATATAAGACAAAAATTGTAATCATGATGAAAGAAGCTGTTGTGGAACAACAATCTTATAGTCTTTCGAAACATGAATTTACTGAAATTGGTGATAGAAAAGACTCAGGATATGAATTTAATCTTAAGCTTAAAGATGGCAAATTATTTAATAGTGTAAATAGTACTGCCTTAGTGCGAGATTTAGTTTATATTATTAAAGAATCAGCAGCTGCAAAAGAGTTGATGAAGAGCAATTATTATACATTAGTATTAGATAAAAAATTTGATTTGCATATTAATTGTCAGAAGATAGAATGATGATTTATTCATTCCCACCAATAGTTGATAACAAAAGCAAGATATTAATTCTCGGTACAATGCCTAGTAAAGACTCTTTGCGTTTAAATCAATATTATGCAAATAAACACAATGGTTTCTGGAAAATACTATTTACTTTATTAGATAAACCTTTTTCTGAAAATTATGAGATAAGGAAATCATTATTAACAGACAATTATATTGCATTATGGGATACATTAAAGGCATGTATAAGAGAAACAAGTGCTGATGCTGATATCCTCTCACCTGAACCTAATGATTTTGCTGAATTATTAAATAAATATCCTAACATCAAGGTCGTTTTCTGTAATGGACGAAATGCAGAATCATATTTTGAAAAGTATTTTAAATCTTTAAATATTTATTATTGTTACCTACCATCAACTAGTGCAGCAAATGCTATCAGTTGGGAAAAGAAACTTAAGGAATGGGAACAGATTTTAAAATATCTTAAAGTATAATTAAATTTCAATACATTCTTTTCATTTTAGTATTTACGAGAATACATTAATTCAATTCATTTTGAACAAAGTTATATTTGATTTGTAAATTATAATAAACAAATTCAATTATAATTACAAGTAATGAAACATATTGAATATAAATGGAATTCATACGATAACCTAAACATCTTTGCCCAATCTTGGGAGCCTGAAACAATTAACCCAAAAGCTATTATTTGTTTAATACATGGGTTAGGAGAACATACTTCGCGTTATATACATGTTGCTAAAGCATTTTGTGATGCCGGATATATTCTCTTTGGTGCTGATTTAAGAGGACATGGATTATCCGATGGACAAAGAGGCCATTTTTCTTCTATTGAAGTTGTAATGAAAGATATTGATATCCTTTTAGAGAAAGCGAATGAGAATTATCCTGATCTTCCTAAAATACTATATGGACATAGCATGGGAGCAGTACTTGTTTTGTATTATAGTTTAAAAAATATTCCTGATGTTAAAGGTGTGATAGCTACAAGTCCTGGTTTACATAATGCATTAAGTAAGCAACCTTTTAAAGTTATAGCTGCAAAAGTTTTAGGATCAATAATATCTTCCTTATCAATAAATAGCGGATTGGAAGTTAAATCAATGTCTAGAGATAAAAAAGTATTAGATGAAGTTTATAATGATCCTTTATATCATTTTAAAGTTTCATTAGGATTTGGTAAGATTATGTTGAATGTTACTGAATGGACTATGAAACATTCAGGAGAATTTAAATTACCACTTTTATTAATGCATGGCAAAGCAGATAGATTAGCATATCCATCAAGTAGTATAGATTTTGCTAAATCAATAAAAGAAAATTGTGAACTTATATTATGGGAAGAGGCTTATCATGAATTGCATAATGAACCCGAAAAGCAAGAAGTATTAAATAAAATTATAAACTGGATAGACATTCTTTTGAATGTCCATCCAGATTAAACATTTTAGAAGCGTTCGAAAGAAGAGAAGAAGAAATTAGATTCTATTTCTGCATTTTCGTCACTATCAGAACCATGAACAGCATTCTGTTGAATTGATACTCCATATTTATTTCTTATAGTTCCTTCATCTGCTTTTGCAGGATCTGTAGCACCAATAAAATTGCGATAAGTTTCTATAGCATTATCTTTCTCAAGTATTGCAGCGAATATTGGTCCTGATGACATATAGTTTACAAGATCAGGGAAGAAAGGTCGTTCTTTATGAACAGCATAGAATTCTTCTGCCTGTTGTGTACTTAGTTTTGTATATTTCAAAGCTTTTATTTGGAAACCAGCTTTTAATATCATATCAATAATCAGTCCTGAGTTGCCATTTAACACTGCTGTTGGCTTAATCATCGTAAAAGTTCTGTTTGTATTCATTGTTGTATTTTAAATATTTGGCAAAAGTAGAAAATATTAGTGTATTGGTATGTATAATTTTAGTACTTTTGCAAAAAAAATATTAATCACATAGACATAGATTTTGAATTTACCTGATATTGATAGTTTAAAGGATTTGCTATCCTCTCCAAAGAAAATTTCAATTATTACGCATACCAATCCTGATGGTGATGCTATAGGTTCTTCGCTTGCGTTATACAATTATCTCATAATAAAAGGTAATTCTGTGAAAGTGATCGTACCGAATGACTTTCCAGATTTTCTTGCTTGGATGCCTAATGCAGATAAGATCTTAATTAATAGTAGAAAAGCTAAAGAATGTAAAGATGTAATATCTCAATCTGATATTGTTTTTTGTCTTGACTTTAATGCTTTGAGTCGTATTGATAAAGTAGAAAATTATATAAAAGAAACATCAGCAAAAAAGATATTAATTGATCATCACCTTCAACCTGAAACCGAATCTTTTGATTATTGTATTTCAATAATCAAAGTCTCGTCTACATCTGAGTTGGTTTATGAATTTATTTCAGAATTAGGAGATGAAAATCTAATTAACAAAGATATTTCAGAATGTCTTTTTGTTGGAATTATGACTGATACAGGAAGTTTTAGTTTTTCGTGTAATTATGAACGAACATTTGAAATAACTGCTAGGTTAATTGGTAAAGGTTTAGATGCTGAACACGTTCACCGTTTGGTTTATGATACTTATTCTGAAAATAGAATGCGTCTGTTAGGACATTGTTTAAGTGAAAGATTAGTAGTTCATCCTGATTTTTCAACTGCTTATATTTATCTTACTAAGGAAGACTTAAAGAGATTTAATTATCAGGTAGGTGATACAGAAGGTGTAGTTAATTATGCTTTATCAATAAAAGGAATTCAATTAGCTGCATTGTTTACTGAGCGTGAAAATAAAATAAGAATATCTTTCAGATCAAAAGGTAATTTTGACGTAAACATATTTGCTCGTACTCATTTTGAAGGTGGAGGGCATAAGAATGCTGCCGGCGCTAATTCATATATTCAGTTAAATGATACTTTGGATAGATTTGAAACAATACTGAATGACTATAAAATTGAGTTAAATAAGTAATATTTATTATGAAATTTAACAAAATAAAGAATTTTGCGTTTATAATCATTTTAGTTTTAAATTATCTATTTGTTAGTTGTGATAATAATGCACCAATAAAACCAATAAAAAAGCCTAAACCTTCTGATTATGGTCAGAAAATGATAAATGCAAATATTCATTTAACACATAGTGAAGACGAATTAATAGAAGATTTTATTGCAAGGTACAAATGGAATATGATTAAG
>CAIWDQ010000293.1 GCA_903911455.1 uncultured bacterium | reverse complement strand
TATAAAAAAGACAAAAGTAAATAAATTGTTAAAAAAACAATAATTATTGATTTTTTTTTCTTTTTTCTTGTTTTTACATGAATTAAAATGTTATATTTGTAAACTCTTAATTGGAAAGATTTTTAAGTTTTAGTAAAATTAAGTTTTAATATATAGATTAGCGTAAGTTAACTGTTGTTTAATAATAGTTTATGCTGTTTTTAAACAATAATTATCTATTGTCCCTCGCTAATTTATTTAGTTCATTAATAATAAATTATAACCTCGGTGGGATTAGGGGAACTAAAGTAATTGTGATAATAAATTTAAATTTAACAAAATGAAAAGAACAGTATTACTTTTTTTAAAGGGATTGTTAATCCCAATGTTAGTGCTATTTAGCACATTTATGGTCAAAGCTCAGAATCCTTCACCGAAAGGTCAGTTGATGATAAGCAATGATACTCTTCTAGATTCAAAGAATTATCAGTTTGATGTTTATTTGAGGGCAAAAGACACAACAGTTGGAACCACTTCATTTACATCATTTAACCTCAAAGGATTTCAGGGAGGGTTTCAGGATAGTATCAAGAATATAAAAGGGACTGGTACTGTAACATCAAGTGTTGTGCCTAATAGTTCGAATATGGGTTCAAATCCTGATCAAAGGCCTACTACTGTGCTTATTAAAGTATCTACAACTAATCCATTGTATGTTCAAATTAATCCCATGAATCTAACAACAAATGGTATGACTCTTTATGATTCTACCACAGATCCATTAGCTAATTCTGGTTGGGTAAGGGTTTGCACAGTTAAATTAACAAATTCAGTTGACTTTTTACAAGCCCCATTACACCTTTTCTTTAGTAAAAGTTCTTCTTATCCTAATTCTGTAATGGCGAATTACTCTAACCCTCTTCCATCAAATGGACAAATTATAATTGATACATTAAGATCAAACTGGGTAAACCCAATTATTAATAAATCATTAACTATTTTTACTGTAAGTAATACAGGCTCTACTGTAACTCTTAGTGGTTCTGAATCAGGAGGAGGAATCACGTCTGCAGGTTTTGTGGGCGGAGTTGTTTACTATTTATATAAAGATGCTAGCACTACACCTTATGCAACTGCAACAGGAACTGGGGCTTCAATTAGTTGGACTAATTTACCTGGAGGTACTTATACTGTTCAAGCTCATAGATCTGCTACATATATTTATACAAATATGAATGGTTCTGCAATAATAGGAAGCTTAACAGCTCATATTGTAAGTGGAGGTGGTTCGTATTGTCAAGGAGCAACAGGACAAACAGTAGGTTTAGATAACTCTGATTTAGGTGTTAATTATCAGCTATTACAAGGTGGTATCGCTTATGGCGCAATTAAACCCGGTACTGGCTCTGTTCTTAATTGGACAAATTTACCTGCAGGTTTATACACTGTTCAGGCTAGCCAAGGAGCAACAAATTTGATGATGAATGGAAGTGCAAATGTAATAATGATTTCTACTCCATCTTCACCAATTGTTAGCGTTACAGATAACTGTAATGGAACTTCTACTTTAACAGCATCTGGTTATACAGGAAATCTTTTATGGAATACTACTGAAACAACCTCTTTGATAAATGTAACTTCAGCAGGAACTTATACTGTAACTCAAACTTTAAGTGGTTGTACAAGTCTAGCTGGAAGTGGTGTAGCTTCACCAAAATCTATTCCTGCTACTCCGACAGTAAATGTACAGAATAATTGTGGTAATTCAGTTTTATCAACTACTGCAACCGGTATTTTATTATGGAGTACAAACGAAAATACTTCTTCAATAACTGTTAATATTGCTGGAATATTTTCTGTTACTGAAACTGTTAATGGATGTATGAGTTTGCCTGGAAGTGGTACTGCATCTCCAGCTGCGATACCAACAACTCCTATAATTAGTGTTGTTAATGATTGTGGTTATTCAGTTTTAACAATTACAAATCCAGTTTCTGGAGCTTCTTTTGAATGGAGTGACTTAGGAACGGATAATCCTCATAATGTTACCAGCTCAGGAACTTTTACAGTCACTCAAGCAATAGGGACATGTATTAGTGGTACAGGAAGTGGAACAGCATCTCCAATGACTCCTCCACCAGCTCCAACTGGATTGGCATGTTATCAGACAGCTACATTCAATAATGCTACATGCCAATGGGTTGTTACAGGGACACAGCCAATACATCCAACGGGCTTAGCATGTTATCAGACTGCTACTTTTAATAATACAACATGTCAGTGGGATATAACAGGGACACAACCAACACAACCCACGGGCTTAGCATGTTATCAGACATCAACTTGGAATGGAACAACCTGCCAATGGGATGTGACAGGAACACAACCTCCACAACCAACTAGCTTAGCGTGTTACCAAACCTCAACATGGAATGGAACAACATGTCAATGGGATGTAACAGGCACACAACCTGCACAACCAACTGGTTTAGCCTGTTACCAGACCACAACATGGAATGGAACCACTTGTCAATGGGATGTAACAGGAACACAACCATTACAACCAACAGGCTTAGCATGTTACCAAACTTCAACATGGAATGGAACAACTTGTCAATGGGATGTTACAGGAACACAGCCATCACAACCAACAGGCTTAGCATGTTACCAAACTTCCACATGGAATGGAACCACATGTCAATGGGATATAACAGGAACTCCTACACCTGCACCTACAGTGACTGCTGTAGCTAACTGTGGTAGTACTACACTTACAGCAAGTAATTTTACAGGTACTTTACTTTGGAGTACGAATGCAACTACTACATCAATCACAGTATTTGATGGCAATGTTTACAGTGTAACACAATCAATAAACGGATGTGAAAGTACTATTGGAAGTGGATCCGCAACTCCAAAATCTATTCCTTCAGCCCCTGTTGTTACTGTTCAAAATTATTTTGGATATTCTATTTTAACTACTACTGCTTCAGGTTCATTATTATGGAGTAACAACAAAACTACTTCTAAGGATACAGTTAATGTTGCAGGGACTTATTCAGTAACGACTACAGTTGATGGTTGCACTAGTCAGTCTGGAAGTGCATATGCATTACCAATTACTGGACCACCTCAAGCTTCTGTAATGATTACTAATGATACTTTATTAGATCCAAAAAACTATCAATTTGAAGTTTGGGTAAAAGCAAAGGTTGCTAATGGCAATACTTCATTTAATTTAAAAGGATTTCAAGCTGGTATTAGTCAAACATGGGCTAATATAAAAGGAAGTGGCTTGCTTTCTGTTTCTGTTGTTTCTGGAAGTTCCCAATTTGGTACTAATCCCGATCAACGACCAACAGTTACTTTGTTAAGACCAAGTACTACAAATCCAAACTATATTCAATTGAACCCTGCATCCTTGCAATCAAATGGTATGACTATTGATACAAATTGGGTAAGGGCTTGTACTATTAAGATTACAGATACTTCTGCATTTGCTCAAGGAACACCTAATATAAATTTTAGCTCTGTTGTTACATATCCTACAACTATAATGGCTAATTATCCAAATCCAAATCCAGCCAATGGGACTATTGTAAAAGACTCAATATTAAACACAGTTAATCCAATTTTAAATGGTATAATTATTGCTTATAATGTTACTAATATTGGAAGTTTAATTAATTTAAGTAATTCTCAGGTTGGGCTATTATATCAACTTAAAAGAAACGGAGTAATTTATGGTTCTTCTGTTATGGGTACAGGTTCTGCACTTCAATGGGCTAGTTTGCCTGTAGGTTCTTATACTATTACGGCTCATCGTAGAGCTACATATATGTATCTTGATATGAACGGAACAGGAACAATAGTTCCCAATGTAAATGTTTATAATGTTAGTGGAGGAGGAAATTATTGTCAGGATAGTACAGGTTTGTCAGTAATTCTTGCAAACTCACAGACTGGGGTTTCATATCAATTATTGAAAGATGGGTCAAGTTTTGGAACTACAAAACCTGGCACTGATGGAGTTGCTATTAACTGGACGGGACTTTATACAGGAACTTATACTGTTCATGCTATTTATGGTGATACTACATTAATGAATGGGAATGTAGTAGTAACCCAGATTCCAACTCCTGCTACACCAACTATAACTGTTACTCAAAATTGTAATGTAGGGACTACTACATTAACCGCATCTAATTATAGTGGTTCATTATTATGGAGTAATGCCGGAACTACTCCTGTAATTACAGTATCTTTAAATGGTACTTATACACTTGAACAAATTATTAATGGATGTCCAAGTAAATTAGCAAGTGCAGTTGCGATACCAACATCAACACCTGCAACACCTGTAGTTACAGTCGCTAATAATTGTGCTAATTCAGTATTATCAACTACAGCAACAGGAACATTATTATGGAGTACTGCTGCTAGTACTTCTTCTATTACTGTTTATGATTCAAATATATATTCTGTAACAACTACTATTAACGGATGTACTAGCTTACCTGGTAGTAATACGTCTACTCCAAAAGTTATTCCGTCAATACCTGTTGTTACTGTACAAGATAATTGTGGTAATTCAGTATTATCAACAATCGCTGTAGGAACTTTATTATGGACACCTGGTAATGCTACTACTTCATCAATTACTGTTACAAGTGCTGGTACTTATAATGTCACAGCTACAATAAATGGATGTACAAGTCAATCTGGTAGTGGAATTGCAACTCCAAAAATAATACCTTCTACACCTGTTGTTAATGTTGTTAATAATTGTAATAATACTTCTACTCTTTCAACTACAGCAACTGGAACTTTATTATGGAATACAAGCGAAAGCACATCTCCTATCGTAGTGACTTCTGCTGGTACATATACAGTTACTCAAACTGCTGTTAATGGTTGCGTTAGTCCTTCAGGTAGTGGTGTAGCTAATCCACATTCTACACCAGCAACACCTGTTGTTTCGGTAGTAGATAATTGCGGTTCATCACTTTTATCAACAACAGCTCCTGCTACTTTAACATGGAGTACTGGTGTTCATACTTCTTCAATAACAGTTCCAACAGCAGGTTCATATACTGTTACATCAATGAATACTGATGGATGTATTAGTTTACCAGGTAGTGGTACTGCAACTCCAAAATTAGTTCCAAATACTCCTCAAGTTAGTGTAACTAATAATTGTGGTAACTCTGTATTATCTACATCCGGAGTTGGTGGCGTTTCTCCTTATACTTATTTATGGAGTAATTCATCAACTAATACTTCAATTACTATTTTATCGGGTAATGGTGGTTCTTATAGTGTAACTGTTACTGGTTCTAATGGATGTACAAGTCCTGCTGGAAGTGGTTTAGCAGCTCCTATTGCTATCCCTTCAGCTCCAGTTGTTACAGTCACTAATAATTGTACTAATACAGATTTATCTACCAATGCAGCTGGTTCATTATTATGGAGTAATGGAGCATTAACTTCTTCAATAAATGTTACAATTGCTGCCACTTATACAGTAACAACAACTGTTAATGGATGTATTAGTCCATCAGGAAGTGGAACATCAGCACCAAAACCTATTCCATCAGCACCTACAGTTTCTGTTCAAAATAATTGTGGAAATTCTGTATTAACTGCTGGTAATATAACAACAGGAGCTACATTATATTGGCTGACAGGTGCAGCTACAAATTCTATTACTGTATATAATGCTAGTACATATACTTTGACTCAAACATTAAATGGCTGTACTAGTACTGCAGGCAGTGGAGTTTCTGCTCCAAAGGCAGTTCCTGCAGTTCCTGTAATAACATCTGTTAATAATTGTGGATTTACTACATTTTCAACAACTGCTCCAGGGCCAATTTATCAATGGACTACAGGCGAATCAACATCTTCAATAAATGAAGCTGCTAATAATAAAAAGGATTCATTAAGGCAGACAAATAGTGTAGGTTGTACAAGTAACTGGGGTGTTAGTCCTTTTTCAGCTCCTAAAGTTATTCCTTCTGCACCTTCAGTTTCAGTAGTAGATAATTGCGACAACACTTCTACATTATCTACCACAGCTTCTGGTGCATTATTATGGAATACTAATGAAACAACACCTTCTATTATTGTTACAACTCCAGGTCTGTATTCTGTAACAACAACTCTAAACGGTTGTATAAGTCCTCTAGGTAGTGGTACTGCTACTCCTAAATCTATTCCTGTGACTCCTGTAGTAACAGTACAAAATACATATGTATATTCAATTCTAACAACTACTGCATCTGGCTCTTTATTATGGAGTAATAATAAAACTACATCTAAAGATACTGTTTATGTTGCTGGTAATTATTCAGTAACTTCTACAATAAATGGGTGTACAAGTTTACCTGGTAGTGCTTATGCATTACCTATTACTGGTCCTCCTCAAGCAGTTGTTATGATAAATAATGATACCTTATTAGATTCTAAAAATTATCAATTTGATGTTTGGGTTAAAAATAAAGTTGCAAATGGAAACATGTCATTTAATTTAAAAGGGTTACAAGCTGGGATAAGTGAAGCTTGGGCTAATATAAAAGGAACTGGTACTTTTACTGTTTCTGTAGTTTCAGGAAGTTCTCAGTTTGGAACAAATCCTGATCAAAGACCAACTACATCTATTTTTAGACCTAGTACAACAAACCCAAATTTTATTCAGATAAATCCTGTTGCTTTGCAAACAAATGGTATGACAATCGATACAAATTGGGTAAAAGCATGTTCAATTAAATTAACAAATTCTGTTGATTTTGCTCAAGGGACTACTAATCTTAATTTTAGTTCTAATACTCTATATCCTACTATTATAATGGCTAACTACCCTAATCCAATTCCTTCAAATGGATCTATATCTAAAGACTCAATAGTAAATGTAGTGAATCCTATATTAAATGGTACAATAATTCCTTATACTGTTTCAAACATCGGTAGTGTAATTAATTTGAGTAATTCTCAAATAGGTTTATTATATCAACTAAAGAAAGGTGGAATTATTTATGGTGATCCAATTGTTGGAACAGGCACTTCTTTACAATGGACTGGATTGCCAGTTGGTGCTTATACTGTTACAGCTCATCGTAAAGCTACTTATATGTATCTTGATATGACAGGAACTGGAACAATAGTTTCAAATGTTATTGTTTATAATATTTCTGGGGGCGGAGATTATTGTCAGGATAGTATTGGATTGACAGTTACTCTTGCAAATTCTCAAACTGGTGTTTCTTATCAATTAATTAAAGATGGAGTTAATTTTGGAACTGTAAAAGCAGGTTCTGATGGCTCTTTAATTAATTGGACTGGATTACTTGCTGGTACATATACTGTTCAAGCTATATATGGCATTCCTGCTGACATGATGAATGGAAGTGTTGTAATTAATCAAATCTCTACACCTGTAACACCAACAATAACTGTTACTCAGAATTGTAGTGTTGGTACTACTACTTTAACTGCATCAAATTACACTGGTTCTCTATTATGGAGTAATGCCGGAACAACACCTGCAATTACAGTTTCCTTAAATGGAACTTATACACTTAAGCAAATAATAAGTGGATGTCCTAGTAAATTAGCCAGTGCAATTGCTATTCCGACTTCAACACCTGCAACACCTATAGTTACAGTTGTTAATAATTGTGCTAATTCTGTTTTATCAACTACAGCAACTGGTACATTATTATGGAGCAATACTGCCAGTACTTCATCTATTACTGTTTATGATACAAATACATATTATGTTACAACTACTATTAATGGATGTACAAGTTTAGCAGGTAGCAACATATCTAATCCGAAGAAAATACCATCAATGCCAATAGTTACTGTTCAAGATAATTGCGGTAATTCAGTATTATCTACTACTTCCACAGGAACATTGTTGTGGACTCCTGGTAATGCCGCAACTTCATCAATTACAGTAACAAGTGCTGGTACTTATAATGTAACAGCAACTATTAATGGATGTACTAGCCCTTCAGGAAGTGGTATTGCAACTCCAAAGATTATACCTTCTACTCCTATTGTAAACGTTGTTAATAATTGTAATAATACTTCTACTCTTTCAACTACAGCAACAGGAACTTTATTATGGAGTACAACAGAAAGCACATCTTCTATTGTAGTAACTTCAGCAGGTACATACACTGTTACTCAAACAGCTGTTAATGGTTGCGTTAGTCCTTCAGGAAGCGGTGTAGCTAATCCACATTCTACACCAGCAACACCAGTTGTTTCGGTTGTAGATAATTGCGGTTCATCAGTTTTATCAACAACAGCTCCTGCTACTTTAACTTGGAGTACAGGTGTTCATACTTCTTCAATAACTGTTTCAACTGCAGGAGCATATACAGTTACTTCTACAAATACAGATGGATGCGTAAGTTTATCTGGAAGTGGTACAGCTAATCCAAAACTTGTTCCAGCTACACCTGTGGTATCAGTTTCTAATAATTGTGGTAATTCAGTATTATCTACATCAGGTGTTGGAGGTGTTTCTCCTTATACTTATTTATGGAGTAATACTTCAACAAATACTTCTATTACTATTTTATCTGGTAATGGAGGTTCATATAGTGTAACAGTAACTGGTTTTAATGGATGTACAAGCCCTTCAGGAAGTGGTCTTGCTGCTCCAATTACAATTCCTGCTGCACCAGTTGTTACAGTTACAAATAATTGTGCTAATACAGATTTATCAACTAATGCAGCTGGTTCCTTATTATGGAGTAATGGTGCAACCACTTCTGCAATTAATGTAACAAATGCTGCAACATATACAGTTACTACAACTGTTGCTGGATGTATAAGTCCATCTGGTAGTGGAACATCTGCACCAAAATCAATTCCAGTTGCTCCTACTGTTTCTGTCGTAAATAATTGCGGTAACTCCGTATTAACTGCTTCTAATTATTCAGGAGGTACATTATACTGGTTAACTGGTGCTGCTACAGTATCTATTACAGTTTTTAATTCTAGTGTATATACAGTTACAACTACTGTAAATGGTTGTACTAGTTCTACAGGCAGTGGAACTTCTGCTCCAAAAGCAGTCCCTGCAGTTCCAGTAATCACAGCTGTAAACAATTGTGGATTTACTGCTTTCTCTACAACAGCTCCAGGTCCAATTTATCAATGGACTACTGGCGAATCAACTTCTTCAATAAATGAAGCAGCTAATAACAAAAAGGATTCTTTAAGACAAACCAATAGTGTAGGATGTGTCAGTAACTGGGGTGTTAGTTCTTTCTCAGCTCCTAAAAAAATACCTGCAACTCCTATTGTATCTAAAACTGATAATTGTAATAATACATCAACTTTATCCACTTCTTCAACTTCTGGAAACTTACTGTGGAGCAATGGTGCTATTACTTCAACTACAATTGTTGCTACTGCCGGCACTTATACTGTAACAAGAGATACTACTAATGGATGTATTAGTCCTGCTGCTAGTATTATTGCTAGTCCAAGATATACTCCTGCAACTCCTGTTATAACAGTTCAAAATAATTGCGCTAAAACTTCTATTCTTACTATTAGTAATTCTGATGCAAATGGACCTACTTATCATTGGAATACTAACGCAGTTGCTGCAAGTATTACAGTTCATGATTCTGCTCAATATAGCTTAATTCAGACCTATAATGGTTGTCCTAGTTTAGTTGGATTAGCTAATCCAAAACCTAAAGTTGATCCTGTTACTCCTTTAGTTTCTAATGTTAATGTTTGTATGGAATCTCATTTAACAATTACTAATCCTGTTTCAGGTGCTACATTTGCTTGGTTAGATGGTGGTACTGATAATCCTCATACAGTTTCTTATAACTATGTTATTACTCAAAATCATCCTTCTATTAAAGTAACTCAAACTAGTACTGAAGGTTGTACAAGTGCTGCAAGTGCTAATATTTACCCTGTTCCAGTTCTATATAATACAAGAACAATCGCTATTTCTTCTAACCAAAGTCCTAATATTAGTGCAGGTACAAATTTAAGTTTCTTGACAACTACAACTATAGCTAATCCTGATAGTGCAATTAACAAAGCTAAAATCAAATGGTATAAGAACAGTACTTACACTAATACATCTGCTGCAACTTATAGTTTTATCCCTGTTAATAATGATGCTGTTCAAGCTCATCTTGATTCTTCATATTGTAATTCAAGCGCTACTTCAAATATTATTATTGTTACTGTTAGAAATTATGTGACAAATACTTGGAATGGTTCTGTAAGTACTAATTGGCATACAGCTTCTAACTGGAGTTTAGGAATGGTACCTAATGATACAATGGATGTTGTTATTCCTCCTATTGCTCCTAATTATCCAACAATTTCTAGTCCTTGTACTATTCATAACTTAAAAATTGAACAGAATACAACAGGTGTTTCTTCTACTTTGATTGACAATGGAAATGAACTAACACTGAATGGTTCTACTGAAGTGCAATGTTATTTAAATGTTCCTAATTTCCATTATATCGCTTCTCCTGTTACTGATGCTTTAACTTTTGCTTTAAATAATTCTAATCCTGATAATGCAGGTAGTACTACATACTTAAAAGAATACAATCCTTTAATTGTTAGTTCTAACCCTTATATTATGGCTACTCAGGCTTGGACTGATGTACCTACTAATATCTCTCAGGTTATGGTTCCTGGTAAAGGTTATGAAGCTAGAACTACAGCTAGTCATATTATCAAGTTGAGAGGAACTCATTTAAACAGCACAGATCTTGCTTTAACTTCTTTAGTTTATGCTCCTGTAACTCCATCTTCTCCAGCTAACTTATTTAGATATAATTTAGTTGGTAACCCATTCCCTGCTGCTTTAAATGTTGTTAACTTCTACAATACATGGCCAAGGTCTAATATTAATTCAGTATTGTATATTTGGAACGGTTCTCAGTACATTACATTTAATGGTTTCAATAATTCAGGTACTGGTCCTATTGGTACTGCTGGTCCTCGTTATGGTAAGATTCCGGTATTCCAATCTTTCATGGTTGTTGCTACAGGTACAAATCCATCATTCACTATTCCAGCTAGCGCTAAGACTACTAGTAGCCAGTATTACAAAGCTTCTGTTGCAGCAAATCAATTAAGATTAAATATCAATGGTAATGGTTATGAAGATGAAGCTTTAATTTCATTTGATGCTAATTTTACTAAAGCTAATGCTGAGTTGTATAACGCACAGAAGATTTATGGTATTAGTAATGCTCCTCAATTATATAGTATGATAACTGATCAAATATTAACTGTAAATACTTTGTCTAAACTCGAAGGTAGTGTTGTGGTTCCTATGGGTCTTGAAGTTGGAGCTAATGCAGCTTATACAATTTCTGCCAGCGAATTAAATTCATTCGCTTATGGTACTACTGTTATTCTGGAAGACGTTAAGATGAATGTGTTTACTGATCTTACAGTAAGTCCTTCTTACAGCTTTAAGGCTGATCCAGGTGACGATCCTGCTAGATTTAAAGTTCATTTCTCTGCTCCTAATAGTGTTGCTAATAACAGTACTAATTCAGGTAACATTAACATTTACGCTAACAACAATAACATCTACATCTCTAACAATGGTATCGAAAAAGTGAAAGAAATAGTTGTTTATGATATGTTAGGTAAGGAATTAGTTCGCAAAGTAGCTGATAATAACAATCTCAATAAGATTAGTATCAACGATGCTACTGCTTTCTATCTTGTAAAGGTTACTACTGATAAGAAAGTTTATACTCAAAAGGTTTTTATTAAATAAGGACTTTTAATTAATTAAATTTAAAAAGCCTTCTGAACATTGTTCAGAAGGCTTTTTTTATAGTTGTAATGAAGATTTAGGGTAGTTTAAACGAAAGTTAAGCTGGCATTATTTACATTATAATCTATACTAATGTTTATGAATGAAGATTCATATCATTGAAGTTAGTGATTGCCGGTTTTTTTACAAGTGATGCGTTAATTTTAATTTCGTTTTTTATTATCTTTTTAGGGATGTCAATATTAAGCGTCACTAAACCCTCTCGCGAAAACGTAATCGTGTCCGCATCTTTTATATAGACCCTTATTTTAAACATGCCTTTCAGATCACTAATTGTAGTCTTCTTCTTCTTGCCTGCAACTATTATAACGTCAGTTTGAGCAACCGAAGTTTCAATATCACTTAGCTTACCGCTAATAAGTACAGAGTAATATTTATGATTGCCCGGCTTTTTTATCCTTTTACGCGCCTTTTTATAACCACTTACAAACTCTTGGTTACTTACCATAAATGTATTGATAATACTATCTAATGAGTTTATAACCATCAAACGAGTTTCATTTACCTTGGCGGGAATAAATTTGACTATACTCTTGCCAGTTTGTTTCACTAAATCCTTCTGAGGAGTCATAGTGTTAAACTCTATCAGCCCATCCCTTAAGTCGTCAATCATCTGTTGCGTAATTCCTAATGGGAATAATAAAGTGGAAAGACTAATTGCAGTTTCGCTGATGTGAGTTGCCATTACATAAAAATCATTCTCCTTAAGGAGTTTAAGTTTAGAGATTTTGAACATCAGAAGTTGCATTTTTTCATCTTGATTGTTTATCTGATAATACAGTCGTAGCGACTCTTTTATCATAAACACCAAGATTGTAAGCTTAGCTCGTAAGAGTTTCTTACTTTTCGTGATACCTTTCGTTGATTTCTTTGAATTTACTGTGGCATCAAATATCAGAGAGATATTAGTGTCCAATACTGCCATACAGTCTACAATAAACTGATTTGATTGCCAAATCGCTTTTTTACTGTTCATATAAGACCTTACAACCTTCAGCATTTGATAAGTAATTTCGTCATTTATTTTCATACATTTAATTATTAGATGAATAC
>CAIWDQ010000292.1 GCA_903911455.1 uncultured bacterium | reverse complement strand
TCTTCAGACTTATGACACAAAATTATAAAAAAAAGTTAAATGTCAACTATGAAACTTGTTTTGCAACATAGAAGGCACCACTTCCCCTACCTCAGCTTCTCATTCTCCTTATGCCTTGTAGCATCCCTTAAGCTTTTTTTGGCAAGATTCTTTTGTAAAGCTTCGGTAAGATCAACACCGGTTTGGTTGGCAATACATATCAACACAAACATAACATCAGCAAGCTCATCGGCAAGTTCCTTATCCTTATCCGATTCTTTTGATGACTGTTCCCCATACTTTCGGGCAATAATACGCGCTACTTCGCCTACTTCTTCGGTAAGCAAAGCCATGTTGGTAAGTTCGTTAAAATATCGGACACCTGTAGTAGTTGTCCACTCATCAATTATCTGTTGTGCTTCTTGTATTGTCATGATATTTAAAATCTAAAACCAGTTTGCAAACCTAATCTAAAGGCTAATGCAACTATAATAAAAGTAATAATTAATTTAGGATTCACCTTTAATCTGCTTTCGTCCTTAGCCAAACGAACATCCTCTTCGTAAGGTTTTGAGAGCATAGGGAAGATAAGAAATCCTATACAAGCCACCATCACCATCTGATAAAGTTTATTGTAATTAAGTCCGCCCGGAAGTTCAATAGCCAGATCTATAAAGATATTGCCTATGATATAAGGCAATAACACCTGTGCAAAGATGAAGTAAGGCTTGTTGGCTTTGGTAAGCAGACTTGAGTTTTGTGCTGTCTGCAAAAATGCTTTTGAAAACAACGAACCAATAAAAACTAATAGTATAACACTTATAAAACCAAAAGCTACGTTGAGGAAGAACTGCAGGAAGAACCATAACATCACTAAACCAAAGCCTTTGTTTGAAAAGATACCGCCTACATATGCCCCGAAAAACATGTTGAAACCATGTACTGCACACCATAGCAAAAACAATTTAAACATTCCTTTTCTCTTTTTAAAGAAATGGAACAACCTTAAAAACACAAAGCCTAATATCAAACAAACAATTGGGCCGATAGAACACACTTGTATTACCACACTTGGCGACCATAGGTTGGAAGATTTATGTACCAGAAAGTCTGTTTTAAAATACAGCATCCTTGACGGGATGTTATATGCCGACGCCATCAGCATAGTGAATATCTGATAGATGAAATACATCACAAAGTAAGATAAAATGAAAATAGCCGTTGAATTGATGGCATTGATAAAGAAGTTTCTTTTGTTCTCTTTATCCTTCAACCAGAAACGAAGATCTACCACCTGTCGGTAAACTCTATAAATATATGATTCAAAGAAGAACCGTATCTTTGTAATTAAGAAACTGAATGCTTGCTTTCTTCTTTCTCTTCTCTTCTTGCGCATCTCTGCAGTATTGTAAAATCTAATTCCCTGGAAGAATGATTTCATCTTAATATTAGCAATATCTTTAGACTCCTGTCGTTGGTTGCGTCTTCCCTGTCGTGCTTCTTTGCTGTAAAATCCTAATATCCCAAACAATATAGCATCTAAACCCAGCAGAAATCTGTGCCATCTTTCTCTTCTATGTTTCTTACGTAATTCTCTCCCTTCTTTGCTTAGCTTTTGAGCCTGAAAGAATAAAAAGGTATCAACAAAATGAAAGAACTTTCTATTACGCTCACTTCTTTTCTTACGTCTTCTTTCGCGGTTTTCTTTATCAAAACGATGCACCTGGAAATATAAGAATACATCAAGATGATGCAGAAAAAGATTAAACGCTTTACTCCTTCTCTTTCTCCAACCTTTGAATCTTAGTTTCAGATAATGAAAATATCCGGGCATATCTATAGTTTTAGTTTGTTTTTCGCAATTGCTTTAACAGTTCTATTCTTTTCTATTTCAGGTTTCTTTATCTTCTCAAACACATGCATCTCCAGGTCTTCAAGTATTGGTTTAATGTTTTTTATAAGATCAAATTTAAGTTCAGCAACTACAAGTACATTTGGTATTTGTTTCAGATATTTTATCAGTTGCTTATGATCATAATTCTCAATAGCTCCATTTATTATGATGATAAAATCTAATTTATCATACTCAGCTAACAATACACTATCATCAATTCTATTCCCAATAAAATTAAAAGCCAGATAATCGTCTTCACTATAATAATAATAGAAAGGATAATTAATTTCTATTTTTTTCTTTGAATCATTTTTATCAGGATAAATAACATAAACAAGATCATCATAACGACTAAGGTTAATCTTGTCAGTTTTATTAATATAATGCACGAGCCTGTAATCCTTTAAATGACATGATATGCCTATAAGGATATTCTCTGCTTCATAGTCTACGTCCGGTTTAAACTTCTCCATGTTGAAAAAAAAGGCGAATTTACAAAACATATCCGACATAAATGAAATAGTATGCATTTTATTTGAAAAAAATATCTAAATTTGCACATTAATATGTGTAAACGACATGAAAAAATATTCAATATGAATCTTCAAAATTTAAGAAACAATCGTAAAGTAGTAACTAAGTTCAAATATGAACTTAAACCAATTGATAAAGGGTACAACAACAGGACTCTTTATGTTAATGTTGGTGAAAATATTATTAAAGAGAAACCGGTAAGCCAACAGATGAAAGAAAAGTTCATCGGTGGTAAAGGTTTTGGATTAAGGTTATTGTGGGATGCTACCAAGCCCGAAACTAAATGGAATGACCCAGATAACGAAGTAGTGATTGCAGGTGGACCTATTTGTGGTATTACACAGTATTCAGGTACAGGAAAGTCTATCGTAGTAGGGATTTCGCCACAAACTGATTCTATCATGGATAGCAATGTAGGTGGTTTCTTCGGCCCTTACTCTAAGTTCTCAGGTTTTGATGCGGTGGAATTACAAGGCATTTCCGACAAGGAAGTAATTGTTTTTATTAATGGTATTGATGGAGAAGTTGAGATATTCGAAGCACCTGAAGGCTTATCATATGATAGCCATTTATTAGGTGAAGAACTTCACGAGATGTTTGCCGATAATGAAAGAGATAAATACAATATAGCTGTTGTTTCAAGTGGTGCAGCTGCTAAGAACTCTTTAATCGGTATGCTTAACTTTACTTTTTATGATATGAAACGTAAGGTTGTTCGTTTGAAACAAGCAGGTCGTGGTGGATTGGGTACTATCTTCCGTCAAAAGAATATACTTGCAGTTGTATGTAAGATAGCTGGTGTTAAAGGTAATCTTAACAATGTAGTTAATCTGGAAGCTATTCAGGAAAGAGGCCGTATCTTTAATAAAGAAATGCGCGATCTTGACGATTCACAATGCCAGATGAGAGCTAAAGGTACTGCTCACTTGGTTGAGATTATGGATGCTTATGATTTGTTGCCTACTCACAACTTTAAGTTTGGTAAACATGTTGACACTCCTAAGATAGACTCTGAAGTTTGGAAGAGTTATTTTACACAAGGCGTACCTGATGGTTGCTGGATTGGTTGCAATATGGCTTGCGCCAAAGGTGTTGACAATTATAAACTGAGAACTGGTCCTTACAAAGACTCTTCAGTTATTGTTGATGGACCTGAATACGAAAACGTAGGTGGTTTGGGTTCTAACTGCGGTATCTTTAATCCTGATTATATTATTGAATCTAATTTCTATTGCGATACTTACGGAGTATGTACTATTTCGTGGGGTACGCTTATGGGTTTCGTAATGGAATGTTGGGAAAGAGGTATTCTTAATGAAGAACGTACAGGTGGCTTAAAGTTCAACTGGGGCAATTCTGATTCAGCTATGGAAGCTTTACATCAGTTAGCACGTGGCGAAGGTTTCGGTAAGATTGCAGGTATGGGTATTCGTAAGATGAAATATTACTTTGCTGAACAAGGTTGGGGTGATTATGCTACTATGAATGATTTCGGGATGGAAAACAAAGGTCTTGAATATTCAGAGTATGTATCTAAGGAATCGTTGGCGCAACAAGGTGGTTATGCTATGACCAACAAAGGTCCTCAGCATGATGAAGCTTGGTTGATATTTATGGATATGGTAAACAATCAGATTCCTACTTTTGAGAAGAAGGCTGAGGCTTTACATTATTTCCCTATGTTCCGTACCTGGTTTGGATTGATGGGATTGTGCAAGCTTCCTTGGAATGATGTAGAACCTGAAAACAATGCTGAATCCGATGAACCTGCTAAAGTTCCTCAGCATGTTGATAATTATGTTACCATTTATAATGCTGTAACAGGTGGCAATATTGATAAACACGAAATGATTCGTCAATCGGAGAGAGTATATAATTTCCAACGTATTTTTAATATCCGCAAAGGACATGGTGTTCGCAAGGATGATGCACAACCTTATCGTGCTGCAGGTCCTGTAACTAATGAGGAATATGAATCACGTCAGGAAAGATATGATAAGCAAATGTTAGAACTAATAGGTGTAAATCCTGAAGGTAAAACAACTGAAGAAAAGGTAGCAATTACCCGTGCTTATCGCGAAGACCGTTACGAACAACTGTTGGATGCAGTTTACAAACGTAGAGGCTGGAACAAGAACGGTGTGCCAACCATTGAGCATTTAAAGAATTTAGGAATGGATCTTCCTGAATTGCTTGAAGTGGTTACACCTTTACAATAGTAGGCTTTTAGTTGTTTAGGCTGTTAGGCTATTAGAAATAAAAAGGCTCGTTTCTTATGAAGCGGGCCTTTTTTGATTAGAATAAAAGGAGTTAATTTCGCATATACTTTACTAAATCATTAACTGTGGTTCCTTTTATTAAAACATCACATGCATGAATATCAATTCGTGCTGTATCATTCATTAATCTTTTCTTAACATCATTTATTATTTTATTATCATGTTTTGATAATAAAGCTTTGTAAGCATAGCATCTCATTACTGGACTTTTACTATAAGATAGTTTTATCCATAATGAATCTGGAGCAATTTGATAAAGGTTATCATAACATTCATATATAAAACTTTTTTCTCCAGTAAATCCTATATACTCGTGATCATAACATTTACTTGATTCAATTACAAAAATCAATTTATTAATAGATGTTTCTTTATTAGAGACTATATTGTTTTTTTCTTTTTTCTCTGTTATA
>CAIWDQ010000291.1 GCA_903911455.1 uncultured bacterium | reverse complement strand
TTGAATTGAAGCCCCAGTAAACGGCGGCCGTAACTATAACGGTCCTAAGGTAGCGAAATTCCTTGTCGGGTAAGTTCCGACCTGCACGAATGGTGTAACGATCTGGGCACTGTCTCAGCCATGAGCTCGGTGAAATTGTAGTTCCGGTGAAGATGCCGGATACCCGCAACGGGACGGAAAGACCCCGTGAACCTTCACTATAACTTAACATTGAGTTTGGATAAACGATGTGTAGGATAGGTGGGAGACTGTGAAGCTGTGCCGCTAGGTATGGTGGAGTCACCGTTGAAATACCACCCTTTGTTTATTTGAGTTCTAATCCTTCTTACTGAAGGAGACAGTGTTTGGTGGGTAGTTTGACTGGGGTGGTCGCCTCCAAAAGCGTAACGGAGGCTTTCAAAGGTACCCTCAGCACGCTTGGTAACCGTGCGTAGAGTGCAATGGCACAAGGGTGCTTGACTGTGAGACCAACAAGTCGATCAGGTGCGAAAGCAGGACATAGTGATCCGGTGGTTCCGAATGGAAGGGCCATCGCTCAAAGGATAAAAGGTACTCCGGGGATAACAGGCTGATCACCCCCAAGAGCTCATATCGACGGGGTGGTTTGGCACCTCGATGTCGGCCCGTCACATCCTGGGGCTGGAGAAGGTCCCAAGGGTTCGGCTGTTCGCCGATTAAAGTGGCACGCGAGCTGGGTTCAGAACGTCGCGAGACAGTTCGGTCCCTATCTGTTGTGGGCGTTAGAAGTTTGAGAGGAGCTGACTCTAGTACGAGAGGACCGAGTCGGACGCACCTCTGGTGTACCTGTTGTGGCGCCAGCTGCATCGCAGGGTAGCTACGTGCGGATGAGATAAGTGCTGAAAGCATCTAAGTACGAAACTCGCCTCAAGATGAGACTTCTTTTAAGGGTCGTTGGAGATTACGACGTTGATAGGCTGCAGGTGTAAAGACAGTAATGTCAAAGCTGAGCAGTACTAATTACCCGTAAACTTTCTGCTACAATTCTTTTTTAACATGAGCGGATTTTTGTATTTTCTTCTATATAATGTCAGACATTATGAATCAAATCATAAAGATATTTTAAGATCTTATGGTGGCTATAGCGGCGGTGATCACCTCTTCCCATTCCGAACAGAGAAGTTAAGCCCGCCAGCGCCAATGGTACTGCAGCAATTGTGGGAGAGTAGGTCGCCGCCAATCTTTTATTGAAACCTCACTAGTAATAGTGGGGTTTTTTTTGCTTTCACCTCTCCTAAATCCGCTTTTAAAAAGAGGACTTTAAAAGCAAATTATTTTTTATATTGATAATGTCCTATGATTTTATATGTAAACAAGCAATCTTCTATTACTTGACCCAGACCGATGTTATGAACTACTAAATATCTTTTACCATCACTTGATTTTTTGTTAATAACAATTCCTATGTGGGTAATGCCTCCTCCTAAATCCCAGCAAACTATATCTCCGGGTTGATAGTCTTTTATGTTGGTTGTAGTAGGTTTAAATATACCGTGTCTTGAAAAGAAAACCATTAGATTTGGTACTCTACGATGATCTATATTTTTATCAGTATGTTTTAAGCCCCATTTTTTAGGATATTTATCAAAGTTTGCCTCCATATCTTCATGTACTTCTTTTTGCAGATCTGTTCCTAGTTTTCTATATGTTCTTATAATTACATCTGTGCAAACACCTTTGTCTTTTGGGACATCTCCATTTGGGTATTTAATAGTGAAATAAGTTGGATCATAATTTACTTTTTGATTAATTAAAGTTATTGCTGAATCTGCTAATCTATTGTAAAAGTTTATTTGCCCATAACTATTTATAAATAGAAAAAGACAAATTGAAAGTAGTGTAAGTCTAAATATTCTTTTCATTTAATTTTATTACCTTTAAAAATTAGTTATCTAAAAATCTTTAGTTTCTATTTCAACTACTGCTCCATCAAAATCGCCATATTTAGCAGGGACTCCTCCTATATAAACTGACATTCTTTTGATTGCTGTGTTTGGTATTCCTATATTGCTGTTTCTTGTTTTAATTCCATCTACATAATACACAATTCCACCATTTCTGGAACCTCTGAAACTAATATTAGTTCCATCATTATATACATAAGTACCCGGAGTAATTGCGTTTATTATTTCCAATATATTTCTTTTCTGAGGAAGTTTTTCTAATTCATTTGACCTTATTTTTACATTTGTAAAGTCCTCAAAAATATAATAAGGATCAATAATATCTATAATAATATCAAATTGATTTGTTGTTAAATTATAATCTCCAATGTTTTTTGTTAAATCTGAATTGATAATAATGTTTGAGATTGAATCTCTATTATAGCCAACATAGGAAAAATAAATTGTATACTTTCCATAATTTAAATCTTTAAGTAAATAATTCCCTGAAGTATCAGTACTTACTCCTATTGCTTTCCCATTTTTTATAAAATATACATTTGCTCCGGGTAAAGCTTCTTTAGTTTTATTATCAAAAACTCTTCCTCTTATTGATCCTGTTTGAGAAAAAGCATTTACAAATAAAATACTACTTAAAATCAAACTAAATATTATTTTTTTCATTTCTATTTTGTTTTAAAACATAAAATTACTCATTTATAAGGATACAGCTTCGCTTTTTTGATGTTTAACTAAAAATTAACAAAAGAAATCAAATAAATATGATTTTATTCATAAGAAAGAACTAATTTCACCGAATTATTAGTATTTGCAATACTTTTAGAAGATTCAATAGATATTAAAATAAAAAAGAAAACAACCCTTTAAGGGAACTCTAAAACTCCGCTTACCATCCTGGAAAAATGCAGAAGCTGTTTGAAAAGTTTTTTTGAATCGTTTAAAAAGAATATTTTTAACAAATAAAAAAAACGTAAATATCAAACAATTAAAATTATACGATTATGAGTATGACAAGAAGTTTAAAATCAGTATTTGCACGTTGGTTTATTTCAATTTTAAAAGCAAATAAAACAACTATTGAAACATCAAACCCTAATATTACATTTGATGTAACAGGTCATGTAACAGAGTTGGAAACCAAAGAGACAGCTTTTGTAGATGAAGAAGGTAAAGTGTCAGCATTAGTACAGGCTAAAGTTGATATGGTGAAAAGTGTTAATGATAAATTAGATGATTTTTATGTAGCATCTAGCGCTTCTGCCGAAAGTGTAATTGGTCATTTAGGTAAAGATCATACATTATCAAAAATTATTAGCAAACAACGCGACAGTATGGTGAATATAAAACTGCGTGGTAAAAAAAATCCACCTAAATCAGATAATAATTCGGATACAACTACTGAACCTACTCCTGAAACCTAAAATCGGTTTATGAGAATTTTTTGAATCATCCGATAAGCTTTCGTAAAGCTTATCGGATGATTTTTCGTTCTCATTAGACTAAATTTAGTTAACATGATTTTTCTAAAAAAAACATACAAATAGGTTTAGTTACATTCTAAAATTCCTCAGGGGATATTTGTTAATTCTATTTGGGATATTCCATTATTCTGCGCGGGATATTTGATAATACTCTTTGGAATTTTCAATTATTCCCTAAAGGATTTCTTATTATCCCCTTCAGAACAGAGATAATTCCAAAGGGAATAAAGCAAAATCTGTTAAATTTTACTTAAATTCTTACAATAAGCATCTTTATTCGCATAAGTGGAGTAACTGAATTTAGTTGATTTTTGTTAAAAACGTGGGGATTTCCAATTATCCCCTAGGGAATAATCATTATTCCCTAGGGAATATAGGCTATATTTTGAATATTTTACATTAAAATGAATAGAATATAAAGTATTCTGAAAAGAATTATCCCTATAACCTATTGTATTTAAGCAATTCTTAATTCATAATTCTTAATACTTAATTATTCCAGCGGCATTCGGTAAAGCTGTTTATACCAGTTAACCTCACCCCCGCCTCTCCTAAAAGGAGAGGAGTTTGATTTGAGTATAAATTTTATGTATTAATGTATTCCTAAAAGTCTAATAGTATAAATAGCTAAAAACCTTTTTTATTCCAGCGGCATTCGGTAAAGCTGTTTGTACTCCTCGTTAATGTTCTTTTTGAAGAGGAAGAAAACTTCGTTGTTTGATATTTTTATGTTTTCGATAAAAGGATAACCCGGGATTGTTTGCTGTGGTTTTATAGCGCCTGTATTAATATCAATTTCGCTAATCGAATAAATATTATTACTTCTGAACAATGCATATACTTTATGGGCTTCTTCGTCGCGGATAATGTTTCTGTAGTTTTTATTACTCAAAAATGCAGCTGGAACTTTCTTTAAATTCTTACCATATTCGTTGAATAATTCAAGGCTGTCGGTAGTTAAATTAAAGATACAAATAGTATCATTAACGTTGTAAAAAGGAGCCTGCAAAGGAGAAAACCTGCATTTGATATCATCCCAGTCCAAAGGCTGTGTAGCACGCAACTTATCCAGATTATTAAAGATTGAAGTTACCGACATCCCATAATGAGAAGCCCTTTTGGCATAATAAAAGAAACTGAATTCGCTCTCAAACATATCAATTTTCTTTTCATCACGCAAAGTGATAATAGTATTCAACTTATTGCTTTCGTCATCCAAATCAAAATATTGATACTTGATAATGAAGTATTGATAGTGATAAGAGCTGAAAAAAACTTTATTATTAATAGCAAATTCATAAGCTCCGTAAGTCTGCTCAAATTCCTTAATCGGGATGTTCTCTTTATATTCTATTTCTTTTGGTTTTATTTGAAGTTTTGATGCGTTATTATCAGTGAGTAGATATATTTCACTAAAACAATCTTTGAATAGCTTAGAGGGCTTAAAAACGCTTTTCTCTAAAATTATGTTTGAATTCTGAGCAACGAGCATCAGTCGGGTATCATTTGTTTTCTTCTGATAATAGGTTAAAAGAAGGATCTTATTATTATAAATAGCATAATCTTTAACGTAAACAGGAAGATTTTTTGTAATATTAGTGATCTTATCTGAGGATACCCCGACAATATCCAGCAAATGGGCTTTTGGTTTTAATTTTATTATTATCTCATTATTATTTTTATTACCTGAAAACCTGTAGGTATAAGAATAATAAGCAATGTGAGAGAAAGTGATTTCGCATTTATTCTGTTCCAAAACAAGAGAAAAGAACCCTTTATCGTTTGTGGTAGATGGTGTAGATATGCAATCGGGCTTTATATTTATATCTTTGAGGGCGAGGCCTGTTTCTGAATCTAATACATAACCGTCTATGCATATTTTTTGTCCCCGGCATATCAAAGTACCCAAAACCATCAAACTTATATAAAGGATCCTTCTCATGTTTTTAGCTTTATTAGTGTGGAACAGAATGAATCATAGTAATAATTTTATTGTTTATGGGTTAATTATTATCAAAGAAACTCTTGGTTTCGATTACAACAACACCACCATCGAAATCACCATATTTCGCAGGCACACCACTCATGTAAACCATCATACTTGCAATGGCTACGCTTGGAACACTGGCGCTTCCTCCTAATTGTTTAATCCCATCAACAATATATTTTACACTTCCATATCTAGAGCCTCTAAACGAAACATCTTTACCATTCGGACTTACATAAGCACTTGGAGTTAGCATGCTAATGATCATATTAATATCTTTAGCCTGAGGAAGTTTTATTAGTTCAGTACTTCTTATTTTCATTTCTGATGGATCTATATCAATTGCTTTTTCAATATAAGTAATTTCAACAGTTTCCATCTGAACTCCACTATTTAATGCAATCTTTTCCATACCTGTAATTTTATTGGTATTAACAGGCACGTTTTTAATTTCCTGTGCGTTGTATCCAACAAAAGAGATATGTAGGGTGTATGTACCCGGATTAAGATTTTTGAGATGATAATTACCATTAATGTCAGTTGTTGTGCTAAAAGGCTTATTTGCTATCATTACATAGACGTTAGCACCCGGAATGGTTTCATTGGTTACACTATCAACAACCCTTCCCATTATTGAACCAGTTTGTGCTTTTATGCCTACCAGTAAGCTGCTTACCAGTATTAGGCTTAGTAACATTTTCTTCATTTTCTTTCTTTTTTAAATTGTTATTAAATTTATTAATTATGAAACAAAATTACTGCTGAACTAAGCTTAATACAAATAAACCGCAAACTAAATTAAAAGAAATCAGTTTGCGGTTTAATCTGACAAGTTATCGGTAAAAATGTAGTTTTAATCTATCTCCAACACAATTTCATCGGCGAAAAGCCAGGCAGGACTTCCTTTACTTATATGCCACTCAGGTAGAACACCATAGTTTTTAGCGTAGATCCTTATATATTTAACCTTTTGATTAAGCAAAGTTTCTATATTGATAATACTTTCCGGATCATTCTTACTTATAGTATTATTAAGCTTCTCCGTTTTAATTGAAGTAAAGTCTTTGCCATTATTAGAGATGGAAATAGTAATATAATCAGGAGGAAATATCCATGAATTGGTCTTTTGCAGAAAACGAAAATGAAGAGCTTTAATAGTAGTAACTTCATTTATCTGAAAAGTAACATCCATATCAGTGCCATCAAAGCCCATCCAGTTCTCAAACGAACCGGTTTCTGCAATCTTACCATCACATAAAGCATCAGTATTATATTCGTACTTATGACTTGGCTGACTATTTAGTTTAACAATAATATTTTTCTTGTTTGGTGCATTAACTATAGCTTTATAGAATGTATAAGTAGTGGTTAGGCTCGTATCTTTATCTTTGCTAAAAGCTTTTATTTTTATTGTAGTAGTTTTATCTATAAAGAATGCCTTAACAAATAACTTATCCTTAATAGTAGGAGTAGTATTATTTAGAGTATAATAAATTTTAGCATCATCAGCATCACATTGAATAGATATCTTTTTCTTATCATTAAATGCGATTGAATTATCACTTATATATGGAGAAGATAGGCCGGAAGAAAGTTCCTGAATCCCAAAATCATTCTTAACAGGCTCATAAATCACACCCAAAACAGCAGTCACAGGATAATGATCAGAGATAAAAACATCAGCCTCCTTTACTTCATTAATCTCATACTTTACAGCTTTAAAATTATTATCATAAAAAATATGATCAATGATATATTCCCCTTTCTGAGTACCGAAACCGGTAAAGGATTGCTTATTACCCATAAGTTTCTTACCTGCATTAACTCTTGCATCATAAAGCCTTTGTATATCTTTCCATTTTCCGGAAGCTATCTGGTAAGCTTCCTCGTCAGGGGTACTGTTAAAATCGCCTGTAAAGATAGTTTTAGCATTTGGATTATATATTTTAATGGTTTTAAGAATAAGCTTTACTCCTTCGCTACGGGCAAGAGTTCCTATATGATCGAGATGAGTATTAACAACAAGTATATTTATATTATCAGTCCTGTCGTAAAGCATAGCAAAAGTAGCTATCCTTTGTGTAGCAGCATCCCAACCAACACTGCCGGCAACTGAAGGAGTAGCAGAAAGCCAGATAGTTTTAGAATTAACCAGAGTAAATCTGTTTTTATTAAAGAAAACGGGAGCATATTCCCCTTTTGTTTTACCATCATTACGACCTACTCCATAGTAAGAATAATTTTTAAGCTGTGCCACCAAAAACTCAAGTTGATTGCTTAATACTTCCTGGAAACAGATAATATCCAGTTGTTCTCTTTTTAAAAAGGCAGCGATAATAGGTTTACGATTAGTCCAGCTATTTGTACCATCATCTTCGGCGCTATTGCGGATGTTAAAGGTGCAAATTTTAATATCGGTCTGACTATAAACTGATAGAGATATCAGCAAAACTGAAAGAAATATAACTATATGTTTCATTAATGTTTTATTTTATGATGCAAATGTATAATAAAAAAAGGTATAGATGGAAATCTATACCTTTTTTTAAGATTATTTAGAAATAAAGGTTTATAAACCTACTTTCTTCTTAATGTCTTTTGGAACTGCGGCTTTATTTACCATTATATCCATAGTTTTATATCTTACAAATGCTTCAGAAGCATAGAAGAATCCCTGGAATTTATTTTCAAATCCCCATGAATTTTTAATGATATAATATTTATTTCCGTTCTGATCGTGAGCAATTCCGCATATCTGCATACCATGATCATCAGTGGTGGTATAATTATCAAATGCCTTCTGACGCATTTCCTGTGAAATAACTTTTTCTTTAACGATAGTGTTAAAAGTATATAATTGTGCCTGTTTTTCCCTATCTGTTAGTTTCTCCCATTTGTCACGTTCGGTACCGGTAAGATCTGTTTTCTCTTCATCAGGGACAATAGCCACACCATTTTTCCATGAGAATCCTTTTTCACTAACATCTGCACCCCAAGCAACAGTATATCCGTTTTCAATAGAGTTATCAATAATTTTCATCATTTCGTCAACAGGTACATTATTTACTTCACCCCATGACCAGTTATCAGGTACTTCAATAGCAAATTTAGTATAGAAAGGATGATGTGTGTATGATGAAAACTCAACGTAATTCTCAGCTTTAATACCTAATTCATCAGCAAAAGATTTAGCAGTATAAGATTTTCCCTTATAGGTAAAAGTTTCAGGTAGTTTACCTAAATATGCATCAAGTATGCCATTGAATCCATTCAACCAGGCTGTAGAAATAACTTTATTATTATCATCAGCAATAACTTTAATATAAGCTTTCAAAACTGCATCAAGTTCGCCATGATTATGTAGCTTCTCACCATAATTTAAACCAGCATAAGCTTCTTCAGGAACCATACCATATTTAGTAATTACATCAAGAACATCGTGGGCAGCACCACCGCCACCAAAATTAATAGTACCATGCATACGTACAAACTTTTCAGCTTTGTCAGCATAGGCAAGTCTTACGCAATACATATCAGCAAGATCATATTCGCCTTTGCCCATACGTATCAATTCTGACTCAAAAAAAGCAATAGTAGAGAAACTCCAGCAAGTTCCACTACGAGCTTGATTTTTGCAGGCAGTAGTCTGAAGTTGTTTATCCACTTTAAATTTATAACCTTCCGGTTTCTTTGATGTGGTGTCCTGAGCATAACTTAATGTTGTGAAAACAAAGGATACTACAACGATAAATGAGATTATTTTTTTCATTATTTATTAAAATTGTTAAATATTAATTTTGAATTTTGCTGCAAAAGTATAATTTAATTACCAATTAGATGTAAAAAAGTTGTTAATAATGAAAATGTTGTTAATAATGATAAGTATTTTAGTAATTTTGTACCCTCTTTAATATTATTATCTACATAATATTAAACCGATTCATAAACAATAATAATTATAATGAAAAGAATACTGTTAGTTATTTTGATGATCGTTATCTTAAATCATATGTACGCCCAACGTGTAGGAGATAACACCGTTGAGAATAAGTTTGAACACAAGAGATTTAATAAGAGTGCTGATCAATATAATGTGCCTTCACCATTGCTGGATAAGTATGATGTTAAGTTTTATAAGCTTGATATTGATGTGGAGCGCACTAATGTTTATGTTTCGGGTAATGTGCTGATGAATGCAGTTGTTGTCTCAAATGTTCTGGATACTTTTGCTTTTGAATTAAACTCTGCTTTAATTATTGATTCTATTAAAATAAACAATCAATTAAAGCCATATATAAGAAACGGATGGATGGTTTATGTATTTGTTGCTACACTTAATATTATTGATAACTTTTCTTCTCAAGTATACTATCATGGGACTTGCAATACCAATACCGGTAATTTCTTTACAGGGATTTCTTGTGTTAACAATGTTACCTATACTTTATCCGAATCTTTTGCTGCTAACGAATGGTTTCCCGTGAAACAATCTTTAACTGATAAAATTGATTCTGCATATATATTTGTTACTACGGCTAATGATAATAAAGTTGGCTCCGAAGGTATACTTACTGCTGTGGTTCCTCTGCCAAATAATAAGGTGAGATACGAATGGAAAACAAGATATCCTATAGATTATTATTTGATATCGGTTGCTGTTGCCCAGTACCAGGATTATTCTATTTATGCGCATCCGGCAGGTACTACCGATTCGTTATTAATTCAGAACTACATTTATAATGATACTGCCACTCTTAATCAGAATAAATTGATAATAGATAGTACTAAGAACTTTATTGAATATTATTCTACTATCTTCGGTTTGTATCCTTTTATGAAAGAAAAATATGGGCATTGCCTAACTCCGCTCGGTGGGGGTATGGAACATCAGACGATGACAACACTTGGGGGTTTTAACTTTTATTTAATTACCCACGAACTTGCGCATCAGTGGTATGGGGATAATATTACGTGTGCTACATGGAGTGATATCTGGCTTAACGAAGGTTTTGCTTCTTATGCTGAATATCTGGTTGGCAATCACTTTAGAGGTTGGAGTGAAGCACAGAACCATATGGATGCCTGGCATACTGATATTATGTCGGCTACCAATGGAAGTGTGTATATACCTCCTGTGGCTGCAATTGATGACAACCGTATATTTGACGGTCGTCTTTCTTATCATAAAGGAGCTGCTATATTGCACAATTTAAGGTTTGAAATTAATAACGATAGTATTTTTTATCAGCTTATGAGAACTTATACTAATAAGTTTAAAGATAGTGTAGCGACAAGTCTTGATTTTGAACATGTGGCAGAACAGGTTTCAGGACAGAACTTTACTGATTTCTTTAATGAATGGTGTTATGGTGAGGGTTATCCTATTTATAGTCTTGCCTGGACACAAATTAACGATACCGTGTTTTTAAGTCTTACCCAGGCTACATCTTCAACGGTTACACCTTTATATAAAGGCAATATTGAGTTTAAGTTACAAACCACTTCGGGTGATACTATTGTAAGACTATATAATAATCAAAATGCACAGAATTATTCTTTTGTGCTTCATAAACAGGTTTTCGGTGTGGTGATTGATCCTAATAACTGGATAGTTAATGGTGTAGGCAGTATTGTACATGGTATCAATGTGGAGGATAAGCCTGTTTTTACTATATATCCCAATCCATGTAAGGATGTGTTGAAAATAAATTTTATTAAAAATATTAAAAATTATCAACTTAATGTTGTTGATGTTATGGGAAAAAGAATTACTTTTGCAAAAAATTTAAATGGGACTCAATATAATTTAGATTTAAAAGATATTAAAGCCGGAATTTATTTCCTAGAAATTAACGATGGCATTAACAAATCTATAAAGAAATTCATAAAGGAATAAAGACATTAAAGAGAAATAGAGAGGAGTCATATATAATAATTTTCGTGGATCATTTTTTTAGTACAAAAGGCTCCTCTTTTATTTTTTTATTTAAGATTAAATATAATAAGATATTTTGTTTTAATATCATTTAGTATTACTTTTGTATTCTAGATGTTTCTTGTAAAATTAAGCGAGGGATATTTAGAATTAATATAATTTGATATGAAAAATTTCATTCTGTTTATATTGATGATAACTATTAGTAATCATCTTTTCTCTCAACGCGTTGATGAAAAGTTTATAGAAAATAAATTTGAACATCATTCTCATTTTCGAGCTCCCGATAATTATACAGTTCAGTCCCTACTTATGAGTAAGTATAAAATGAAATTTATAAAACTTGATCTTTATGTAGAAACAGACACCAATTATTTTTCAGGAAATGTAACAATTAATGCCAAAGTTATAGCTCCAACACTCGATACATTGGTATTTGAATTAAATGATTCTTTAATTATTGATTCTGTTAAAATCAATAACCAATTAAAACCATTTTATAGATTAGATTGGCAGACATTTGTGCCTTCCAATACTTTAAGTAATGGTGCTAATTTTACTATACAGATTTGTTATCATGGACTAAAATTTATTTATGCAGAAGGAGCTTCTCCAGCTTTTGCTTCCCCAGGACCTTATACTTGTACTTTATCAGAATCTTATGAAGCTAGTAATTGGTATCCTGTAAAACAATCTTTAGGTGATAAATTTGATTCTGTTTATGTATTTGTTACAACTAAAAATATCAATAAAGTTGGTTCGCAAGGTTTGCTTACTGCCATTGTTCCATTACCTAATAATAAAGTCCGTTATGAATGGAAATCAAGATACCCCATTGCATATTATTTAATCTCTATAGCTGTTGGGAATTATGTAGATTACTCTTTTTATGCACATCCAAATGGAATAAGTGATTCTATTTTAGTTCAAAATTATATTAAAAATGATACTGTTAATGTAATTGGGAATGAGTTACTAATTGATACTACTAGAACCTATATAGAATATTTTTCTGAAATATTTGGGTTATACCCCTTTTATAAAGAAAAATATGGGCATTGCCAAGCTCCTATTGGAGGTGGTATGGAAAATCAGACTATGACAACTATTCAGTGGATAGAATCAAGTTTTATTGCACACGAACTAGCTCATCAGTGGTTTGGTGATAATGTTACCTGTGGAACCTGGAATGATGTTTGGCTTAATGAAGGATTTGCTACTTATGCAGAATACCTCGTTACATCACATTATGATATTTTATCAGTAGCACAGAATATGATTAATAGCGCACATAATTATATAATGAGTAGTCCAAATGGGAGTGTTTACGTACCATTAGGTCAAGAAACAGATGAAAGCAGATTATTTGATGATAGACTATCTTATGTTAAGGGTGCATTTGTCATTCATAACTTAAGATTTGAAATAAATAACGATAGCATATTCTTTGCTATTCTAAAAACATATCAAAATCAATTTAGAGGTAGCACTGCAATAACGATAGATTTTAAATCCGTGGCAGAGCAAGTTTCAGGTAAAAACTTAACTGATTTTTTTAATGAATGGATTTTTGGAGAAGGATATCCTACTTATAGTTTAGTCTGGACACAAAAAAATGATACTGTTGCTTTAAATCTCTCTCAAATAACTTCCACAACTACAACTCCTCTTTTTAAAGGGAATATAGAATTTAAACTTCATACTTCCACTGGCGATACAATTGTTAAGTTTTATCAGTCGCAAAATAATCAAACCTTTAATTTTGTTTTCCATAATAATATTGATAGCGTTGATATTGATCCTAGATGTTGGATTATACATAGAATTGGAAGTGTTATAAATTCGGTAAATATTATTGATAAACCAAGTTTTGTTGTTTATCCAAATCCTTGTAATGATTTTATGAC
>CAIWDQ010000290.1 GCA_903911455.1 uncultured bacterium | reverse complement strand
TATTATTAATGTTATTTACTACAATACAAACTTAGTAATTATTTCTGAAACTTATTTTTTGCAAACATACGAACTTGAATGCCTTGAGTACTTAAATTACTTTAAATTGTAAAACAATATTAAAATATAACTTAATCAGGCTCCTCTCCTATTAGGAGAGGCGGGGGTGAGGTCAATAAAAGAAGAGCCGTTATCAATAATCTGATAACGGCTCTTCCTTTTTTGCCAAAAGTGTTTAATCTCTTAGTCTCTCCCTCTCTCAGTCACTTAGACTTCTTTTCACTATTGCCTATTGCCTGTTGCCTATTTCCTTATTTTATTCTTATTTCAAAATAATCTGTCCATACTCCGTCATTTCCTTTCGAATCTACTGAGCATGTTCTTATTAAATATAATTCTCCACTTATAAAATTATTAACAGTTTGTCCTTTAGGTACAACAATTGGGTCGAATTTGATTGGAATATCAGTGCCTGAAATTTTACCTTCCACTTTATAACATTTAGCTCCAGATACAGGATCAGTTGATACAAATAATTCACCTTCCACATCTGTATTTTCGGCTTTAGTACCCGAAGCTGTAGAAGATGAAACAGGTATTTTGTAAAACCTGTAACCCAAATCTGTTATTAAAACAGGGTTAGAGGTTTCAATAGCTTTTTCTTCGTAATATTCTCCATTCTTTTTGTTCATCATCTTCAGATTCACAATATTACCTTTCAGTAATTTTGTAGCACTTCTGTCGCCATTACGACTTAAGCTGATATTAGTTGTTGCAAGTGCTGATTCAGCCCTCATTGCAACAGCTTTATAAGGTGCTAGAGGTACTTTAATAGTATGTTTTTCTTGCAAATCTGCTTTTGCATTTGATTCCTGAACTATTTCAGTTTCTCTATCTGAATCAAAAGTCTTTACAATTCTATCATCTGTTTTTTTCATTGTTATTGATTTTATTAATTATTAAATTAAAATTATGAGTAAAATATTTCATTATTTATTAAAAATTCTTAAGTGTCTTATATTTAATCATTACCCGAACTCCTATATCATTCACCGGATCGCTTGAGCCATTCACGGGGTCGCTTGAGCCACTCACGGGATCGCTTGAGTCACTCACGGGATCGCTTGAGCCATTCACGGGGTCGCTTGAGCCACTCACGGGATCGCTTGAGCCACTCACGGGATCGCTTGAGCCATTCACGGGGTCGCTTGAGCCATTCATGGGGTCGCTTGAGTCATTCACTGGGTCGCTTGAGCCATTCATCGGTTCCATCATATCAAAAAACATTTTCATTTTTATCTTTAATCATAACAAGTTGTCTTTAAATCGCAAGTCGAAGTTTAAAACCTATATTAACGACAAAGACATGACAATAGCTATACCATTGCTCAATTGCTTTGTGCCGTTTATAAAGGCTGAAATCTGTAAATGCTAAAAAATAGACTAACTGTAGCTCTTTTCTCTTTAAGAATTAGAAGATGAATTTAATTTGAAACACCCCCAAGTTTGTTGGACTGAATTCTTTTTTAAAAAGATGTTGCAAAATTACAAACAATAGTGATGCACCCGACGTTTGCAAACATTTATTTATCAATAAAAGTAATTATTTTTATTTTAGAAAAGCATAAGCATACTCCAAAGCCTACAACCGTGGCAATTGTTAGGGTTGTAACAAAAGAAATAATTGCTTAATTAATTCTATTTTTCATGAAGAATAGCATCAAATAGGTGGCTTTTACATGACTATTTGTCAACTTTATTGCATCTTTTAACAAATTAATTTCACTCTCATACAACCTTTTTGATAAAAATGTTGTCTTTATATAAAAAATGTGTAACGTTTTCGATTTTTTTGAGTCTATATAAGAAAGTGATCTAAATATTAAATAAAAAACATTCAACATGAAAAAGATTTATCTTATCATTATTGCAATCTTACTTGTAATAGTTAATATTGCAACAGCCAAAACATCTCCATTGGATGTTAATACGTTACCAGGTGCAGCCGATACAATTAAAGGTAACGTCTCTGTTTGCCAAGGCACAAATAATATAATATATCATGTTGCTCCCATTGTAGGAGTAAATGCTGACAGCACAGGTTATATATGGAGTTATTCAGGAACAGGAGCCACGATTAAAAGTTCTATTACAGGTGATACCATATATATTAACTTTACAGTGAATGCTACGTCAGGAATTTTAACAGTTAAAGGACATAATTCATCAGGAGATGGACCCGTTTCTCCAGTTTTTAGTATATTAGTAAAGCAACAGCCTGTTTATCCGGGCCCGATTGTTGGCAGCTCATCTGTATGTCAGGGTCAGACTTCAGTAACTTTTGGTTATACACATGTAGCTGCTACAATATATTATTGGTCTTTTCCTTTCGGATATTCACAAACTAATATAACAGACTCAACTGTTACACTTAGTATTGCAACAGGTGCTACGTCTGGTACCATATCTGTAATGGCAGCAAATGGATGTGGATCAAGTCCTGTAGCTTCATTAGCAATTACAGTTAATCCTTTACCGGCAGCAGCAGGTCCAATTTCGGGTAGTGGCATTGTTCCCCAAGGTCAGCAAAATGTACCATACACAGTTCCTTTCATTACAAATGCTACATCATATGTATGGACTTTGCCTAATGGTGCAACTGGTACTAGTACTACCAATACTATAATTGTTAATTATAGTTCGACGGCAGTATCAGGAATCATTGCTGTAAAAGGACATAACGCCTGCGGTGATGGAGTGGCTACATCAGATACAATTACAGTAACAGGGGCAACACCTTTGAATGATGCCGGTGTATTAAGCATATTATACCCTTATGATACTGTAGTATCGGGTTCTACTTGTAGCGTTAAAGTTATAGTTAAAAACTTTGGAACGACGCCTATAACCAGCTTGCCAATTTCTTTTAAAGTAGGAACATCAGCTGTTATTAATTATACCTACACACCAACAAGTCAACTTAATTATTTATCTACTGCAATTGTAACCTTTCCTGTTTCAACAAATTTTATTGCACCAAATGGTACTTCATTTAATATTTGTGTCTGGACTAGTCTTCCTAATGACGCTGATTCAACAAATGATAAAATATGTAAGAATATAAACATTTGTAATGCTCCGGCTACACCAGGTTTTATGTCAGGTCCTACTACAGTTTGCATGGGGCAATCGAATATATACTATAATATTCCGCATATTGCTTATGCAACCTCAACAGTTTGGACAGTGCCAACGGGTTTTACAATAGTATCGCAAAATGATACTATGCTTATAACAACTTGTACAAATTCTGCGGTATCAGGGAATATTACTGCGAAAGGTTTAAATGCATGTGGAACAGGTTTACCTTATACTTTAGCTGTTTCTGTTGATACAATTCCGGTAGCAGCAGGAGTAATTACGGGAAGTACAACAGTAACTGCCGGTCAGCAGAACGTTATATATACAGTTCCACCAATAGCTCATGCTACTTCTTATATTTGGACATTGCCTAACGGAGCTACCGGAACAAGTACAACTAATACTATTTCTGTTAATTTCAATGCCGCTAATTCAGGTAATATTACTGTAAAAGGACATAGTGCCTGTGGAAATGGAGCAATATCTACTTTGGCTGTTACTGTAAATGCAGCAACTTTAGACGCAGGTATTTCCCATTTCTATCTCCCCGACTCATTAGTGTGCGCAGGAACTAACATAACAGTGCAGGTTATGGTTAAAAACTATGGCACTACAACACTTACTTCAATACCTTTATATTATCAGAGAGGATCTTTGACTCCTGTATTAGAAACATGGACAGGGAGTTTAGCAAGTGGCGATTCGGTTTTATATCCTTTTAATACTACTTTTGCAACTCCTGCCGGCAACTCATTCAATATGTGTGTATGGACACAATTGGCTAATGATGCTAATACAGCAAATGATAAATTATGTCATTCTTCAGCAATTCAAAGTATTCCTCCAACTCCTGGAGCAATAACTGGTTTAACTACTGTTTACACAGGACAGTCGGGAGTAGTATATTCAATTGCAAATATAAACTATGCTACATATTACACCTGGACTTTACCAACAGGAGCAACAGGTAATAGCAATTTAAATGCTATAGTTGTTAACTATGGTAGTAATGCTGTCTCTGGCAATATTACTGTAAAAGGGTTTAATTTCTATTGTGGATCAGGTCCTGCTTCAACATTAGCAATTACAGTTAATACACCACCTGCTTGCTCGGCACAGTTTGCAATGGTTCCTGATACTACTACACCACATCATTATTTTGTTATAAATAATGCTTACGGTACTCCACCACTTCATTATGTATGGAGCTGGGGCGATGGTACTCAAGATACAATTGCTAATCCTGCTCATACCTATGCTACTTCAGGTTGGTATACTATTTGTCTTGCAATTACAGATTCATCAGGATGTACAAGTTACTATTGCGATACATCTTATCTTCAAAAGAATCCTAATTCAATAATATCAGTTCAAGTAATACCACAAGGTACATTAGGTATAACTACAAATGAAGCACATCAAATTAAGATTTATCCTAATCCTGTTAAAGATATACTTACTATAGAAACTAATTCTACTGCTAAACAAACATTAGAGATCATAAATCTTGTTGGACAAACAATATATAATACGAATATATATAAGAATACTAATGTAGATGTTTCTCATTTTCCTAAAGGGATTTATATCTTAAAACTTACTACAGATAAGAAAACATTGGTAAAGAAGTTTGTAAAGGAATAGCCTGACACGTCATTGCGAGGAGGAACGACGAAGCAATCACATGTAATAAGCCCTATTAGATTGCTTCACTACGTTCGCAATGACGACTTAGTTTAAACAAGAGAGGCTGCCTAATCAAAGACAGCCTCTCTTGTTTTTACAACTCTAAGTACTCCAAGTACTCTAAATACTCCAAGTACTCCTTTTTCTTACTCGTACCTTAACGATTCAATTGGATCTAATCTGGCTGCTTTAATAGCAGGATATATTCCTGAAACCAAACCTACAAACAAACAAAGAAGTATGCCACCAATCACCCAAACCCATGGTACAATAAAAGCACCTCCAACAACCAGTGAAATAACATTACCGATAAGAATACCAAGTATTACCCCTAATATACCACCTAACTGACCGATAACAACAGCTTCAACAAGAAACTGGTTTCGGATTACTATACTGGTTGCTCCCATTGATTTACGTATGCCAATCTCGCGGGTACGCTCACTAACTGACACAAGCATGATATTCATCAAACCTATTGCAGCACCCAATAAGGTAATAAACCCAATAATTGAAGCAGCCATTGATACATATTTCATATTATCAATAAAGCTTTTGGCAGCACTATCACTTCTTGCTATCTCAAATGAATTCTCTTCACCTAAAGGAACACCTCTGATTATACGGAACATGCCGGTAGCTTCTTCATAAGCATAATCAAGTGTTTTAGGCTCTTTAACCATTACAGTTATCGTGAATGACATATCAGGTCTTGGGAAGTATTGTCGTACATTCATCAAAGGAAGTACACAGTTTTTATCACCACTAAAGCCCATACTAGAGCCTTTTGATTTCAATACCCCAATAACTCTGTATTTATTAGAACCTATTGTAATAACCTTGTCAATAGGGTTTTCATTGTGTTTAAATAATGATTTTGAAAGCTCATCACCTAATATAACAACACTGGCACCATAGTTTACTTCAGTAGGAGTAAAGTTACGTCCTTTATCCATTTCATAACCCGAAGTATAAATGTAATTCTCGTCTGCACCTGCAACACCTATGTTAGGGTTGGTCTTCTCGCTTTCAAACTTAACAGTAGCTGTGTGAGTAGCAAATGTAGTAACAGATACATAAGCAGGAAATTTATAACTGTCTTTAAAACGCTGAGCTTCGTCGAAGGTAATTGAATTATATACTTTAGATTGTCGTCCTCCATCAAAACCCATCTGCATTGAACGGTTGCGGATTGTGAAACTATTAGCCCCCATCCTTGAGAAACTTTGTGTAATATTTGACTTAAGAGATTCAATAGCCGTAAGTATCCCAACCAATGCCATTATCCCAAAAGCAATAATTAATATGGTAAGTACAGTTCGCAACAAATGGCTTCGGATAGATTGAAGCGAGATCTTTACATTTTCCAGAATAAGTACTTTCATATTAATGTTATTATGTATATTTATTAGTGTAAAACAGTTTTAGAACTGAACTTTCTCACCAAAGGCAAGATCACCTGCATCACCCAGGCCGGGTACAATATATGCTTGTGCAGTAAGTTCATCGTCAATAGCTCCCGTCCAAATTGAAACATCATAAATAGATAAATGCTTATGAAGATAATCAATACCCTCAGCACTCGAAAGTACTGATACTATATGGGTATGAATAGGTTTGCCATTTAAGATAAGCTCCTTATAAGTCTTCACCATTGATGCACCGGTTGCAAGCATAGGGTCCGAAAGAATAAGAACTTTATCAGTGAGTTCAGGACAAGAAACATATTCCACCTGAATATCAAAGTTACCACTCTTATTATGTTTACGATAAGCAGATATAAAGGCACTTTCTGCTTTATCAAAATAATTAAGCATTCCCTGATGAAAAGGCAGGCCAGCTCTTAAGATAGAAGCAATAACAGGCTGTTTTTTCAACACAGGTACTTCAGCAATACCTAATGAAGTAGTTATCTCTTTCTTTTCATATTCCAGATGCTTGCTCACTTCATACGCAAATATCTCGCCCAGACGTTCCATATTTCTCCTGAAACGCATGCTGTCCTTCTGAATTTCTTCATCTCTGATCTCAGCAATAAACTGATTGAAAACCGAATTGTGATGTCCTAATACATGTACCATTTCTTTTGCTTTTATAATTAATTAACAGGTATCAAAATTACTGTTTTTTTATCAAACCAATAATAATTTCTTTACTTTTTTATAAATATTAAATCCTAAGCTTAACGGAAAACCAAGTTTATTAATATAAATTGAAGGATATTTTTCTTCAGTTGAACCAAAACTTTTATAGAACCTAGCCAGATTAACATCATTTGAACCTTCAAAATCAAAGATAAAATCTGTATTTGCATTGTCATGAATTATCTTGTCAATTAATAATGGCATTGCGAAAATCTCTTTAGCTTTGGTATTAGTAGCCGAGAAAAGAAAGATAATCCTTTTATTAGACTTGATAAATACCGCTCCTGCACATAATTCATTATCGGATGTAACACCATATACCTGAGCCACTCCTTTATCAATACATCTATTTATTAAACGAAGCAATCTATTATAATCATCCTCTTTCAGGTGGTGAATATCTTTTCCTTTATTATTTTTAAAGATTGTGATAAGTTGTTCAGGTTTTACATCTGTAACAATAATAGCAGTAGATTGGGAAGCTTTCTTCAGGTTTCTTTTGAGATTATCAGAATAGCCTGCTTTAATCTCATCATAAGATTGATTTAATTTTAAAGTATGATTAAGATTGTATGAAATTTTATAGTGCTCTAAATATATATAATTGTATAGGTTCAGATTTAATTCAATAAACTTATAATGTTTCGGAATAGATTCAATGAAAGTAATTAGCTTCTCTTCAGTAGGATTGATGGAAAACAAACCAAGTTGCTGAGTGAAAAAAGGAGTATATATATAATGTATACCAAACATATTATTTCCTGTCAAAGGAAAAACACTCGTATAATTATCCTCAACAAGAGCATTCCATCCTTCGCAAACAACATCCAGATACCATGAATACGCATAGATAATCCCATTAACCGAGTTATCGATACAGGCATCCCATTTAGCTTTATCTATTTCGTTATGCTTTAAAAATCGGATCATCTTTATATACAATATATATTATATAGCGTACTTAATCATTTCCTCGTAAACGTCTTTCCAGCCTGTCCAGCGCTTTTGATCACTTAGAGATTCATTGTGCCAGAGACTGATAAAGGTTCCATCCACTTTCTTAACTTCATCAATCAGTGGTCTGATAAATTCCATTGCTTTACCAGCATTAATATTGTAATAGTCTCTTAATGTACCTTCCATGAAACAAAACGGATGAATACGAAGATTAGTCTCAACATCCATTTCCAAATCATAAAAATAATAAGTAGAACAAATACTAGCACGAAAACCTATTTCGGAGGCATAGCCCATTGAATAATCATCAGTAATATCAAGATTGATAAGATTACGATATGTTTGAGGCAAATTCAACTTTAGGAAATGCTGACGACTCATCGTAATTTGTTTTTTTAAGACTAAAGAAAGTCCTTCAATTTCTCTTTTAAGAATCGAAATATCTTTATTAGATGCGTATGAAGGATGAATGCCAACGTTTGCATAATCGGCAAGATTCTTTATCAACGACTGGAATTTAAGATTGTTGACAGGAATATTTTTATCATAATCACCATAATCACCAAATAAAATAAAATAGATTGGATGAAGATCGTATTTCTTTTGCAACTCAAATTGAAGATCAAAAGTATCAAAATGATCTTTGCCGATACCACTCAAAACCTTTGTGCGTTCAATTATTTCTTTTATATCAATATTTTTAATTGACTTGAGATAACCACCGATTGAACGGATAAAACCCTTTAATTTATATGCATAGGCGCTATCAATATCATAAGTAGGCTGAAACATATACATTGGTTTCTTAAACTTAAATGTAGGATATTTTGCTTCAATAATAGTTGCAATTTTGTTTGCCCACACATTTATTAAAGGTTTCCTTAGGAAATAATTTTTAAAAGCAATACTTTGCGAAGGACTAAAACGTTCATACTGATCTTTTAGATAGGGCAAATATTCCTCATATCGGGTGACCAAATAAAGGCTTGCCGCAAAAACATCAAATGGCATTGCCGAATTTTTATGATGAACAGGATAAAAAACTTTCTCTTCATCATAATCAATAAAAGTAAGATTTTGTTCGTTGATAAAAGTCTCCGTCAATAAACCGGCAGCCTTAAAAAACAATTCATCACCAATAATTGCTTCCGAATAATTAAGTTTAAGCCCATCATAAGCTATAAAATCATTCTTCACATCTGTAAACTTCACTTCAGTATTGAGAAGTTCAGTAAAAATGAGTTTGAAGATATAGCTAATTCTATTTGTTATTTTTGATGTATAAATCAGTATCATTAATAATATAAATTGTATTCTGATAATAAATGGTAAAAGTAAACAATTATCTTTTCATACCAAAATTTTAATTAAGACAATTCTAAATGCGAACATAATTAAGCTTTTAGCCTTGATTAAGATGGTAAGAAATATTAAATTGCTCCTAAAAGCATCTAAGTTTCTCCTCCGAGTATCTAATTTGGTCCTATTTGCACCTTTGTTTCTCCTCCAAGCACCTAATTTGGTCCCAATTGCACCTAATTTGCTCCTCGGAGGACCAAATTGCTCCTAATAGCACCTTTCATGGTCTAAGTCAGACCAACGTTTCTCCTAATTGCACCAATGTTTCTCCTCCTAATACCTATTTAGATGCTCGGAGGACTAATTTTTATCCTTTACAGAATGCCTTCGTCGGCAAAACTATAATAATTGTCGTCGCCAATAATAATGTGGTCCACAATTTGAATATCCAGCATCAGGCCGGCTTCTTTAATCTTCCTTGTAAGTCGGATGTCGTCGTCGCTAGCTTTTAAATTACCCGATGGATGGTTGTGGCATAAGACTATGGAACAGGCGTTATGCTCCAGAGCTATCTTAAATATCTTTTTAGGATCGGCAACAGTACCTGCAATGCCGCCCTCGCTTATGCTAATTGTTTTTATAATTTTATGAGCTTTATTAAGAAGAATAACCCAGAATTCTTCGTAATGACTGTCGCCAATCAAAGCATGAAGCAATTCAAAAGCGTCTTTACTGGTAGTAATTTTTTCTTTAATGATAACTTCAGAACTCCTACGACGCTTACCAAGTTCAAGAGCAGCAATAATACTGATAGCTTTAGCATCGCCTATGCCTTTAAAATTTTTAACCAAATCGTTGATTGATAATTTTGAAAGCTCAATTAAATTGCCGTTAACCGAAGCAAGAATTTTTTTAGATAATTCAACAGCCGATTCATTTCTACTCCCTGAGCCAATTAAAATAGCGATCAATTCGGCATCACTAAGCGAATTAACTCCTTTGTTCTGCAACTTTTCTCTTGGGCGATCATCCTCAGCCCAGTTTTTAATCGGAATGTTATTCGTGTATTTTTCCATGTTTATAATATTTGTGGCGAAGGTAGTGTATTAAATTTGATATATGGAATTCTTTAGAAATATAATTATCAATAAACTTTTTTAAAAATTGATTGTTCTTTTCAATGTTACTAAGAACACAAAAAACATGATTCAGTATTCAATAAAAGATTTAGAGAAACTATCAGGCATAAAAGCACATACTATTCGTATGTGGGAAAGGCGCTATGTTGTTGTAGAACCGCATAGGACTTCAACAAATATTCGTTTTTATACCGATAGGGATCTCCATAAAATTATGAACATTGCTGCTCTTGGTAGAATGGGACTTAAAATATCTAAGTTGGCCAAATTGACCAATGAAGAATTAAATGAAAAGATTTTTGATGTTTTTCAGAAAAAATCAGCAGGCAATACCAGAATTGATCAGTTGATTCTTGCAATGACCGAACTTGATGATAAGAAATTTCAGAATATTCTTTCAAATGAAACAATGAATAAGGGTTTTGAGAATACCATCATTGATCTTCTTTTCCCTTTTCTTGATCGTTTAGGATTACTTTGGCAAACAGGAAATATAAATACAGCTCACGAATGTTTTGTATTGAATATATTACGTCAGAAATTATTAGTTGCTATAGATGGTATATACAGTCAGCACGACAATAATTCAAAATTAGTAATGATGTTTTTGCCTAAAGGTGAATTTCACGAGATAGAACTTTTATTCTACAGATATATATTAAGTAAAGCCGGACATAAAGTAATTTATCTTGGACAATCAATTCCATTAGAAGATTTAACTGAAGTCACAAATTACAAATCACCTGAATATCTATTTACTTGTATTAATAAATCGTATACTAATACAGAAATAAAAGCCTTATTAAATAAAATCTCTTCTTTGTTTCCAGATCAAATACTTTTTGTAGCAGGTAAACAAATACTAAAATATACACTGCCTTCACCAGTAAACGTTGTTAAAGTAACATCTATTCCCGATTTCAAAATTAAATTAAACAATTAGGTGTAATATTACCTAATTAGCTTAAAATCAATCAAAGTTAGTTAAATTTTCTGTTTAACCTAAATTTGTATTCATTAAACATTTATATTCACAAAATTCGATTTTGTAAATCGCTTATTTACTGCATACGTGTGATTAATTTAAGCATTATTAACAAAATAATTTAAATTAAATTTGGTTCTGTTTAATAAATGTAGTACTTTTGTTAAACAATTTTTGAACAATTAAATTTTAATAACATGACAGCATTAGAATTCAATCACAGTTTACTAGGTCTAAAAGACAGTCTTGAATATTTCGCATATTCATTAACGATGAACAAAGAAGATGCAAAAGATTTAGTTCAGGACACATATGTTAAAGCAATTACATATAGAGACAAATTTGAAACCAACACTAATTTAAAAGCTTGGACATATACTATAATGAAGAATACTTTTATTAATAATTATAGAAGAAACGCAAAAGCTAACACAATAATAGATAATACTGAAGATTTATACTTTTTAAATATTTCAAGGAAATCTAATTTAGGATCACCAGAATCAGAAATATTCACAAAAGAACTTCAATACGGAATAAATAAATTAGAAGAAGATCATCGCGTACCTTTTGAAATGCATAATGCAGGTTATAAATATAAAGAGATTGCCGAACAATTAGAACTATCAATAGGAACGGTAAAAAGTAGAATTTTCTTTAGTCGCAAAAAACTCATGGATTCACTAAAAGAATTCAAAAACTAGAATAATTATATTTTGTTTATTTTAATAAAAAGCTGTTTTCACTAAGAAACAGCTTTTTTTTTATTAATTTAATTTATAATTTCAAAAATTTTATAATAATTAACAGAAAATTAAATATCTCTTTCTAATTAGTTTTGAAACGTTTTGATAGAATTATAACGCTCAAAATATCAATCTGAACAAAGTTTTAGTAATTCTTTATTTTTAAAGTTGTTTAATTACAATTATTATTATAATTTTGCAGATTCAAAAAAATTAACTAACAATAATGTAAAACGATATGCAAAACAAAGGTGCTATAAAATTTTTCGCTATTGCATTTGCTCTAGTTTGTTTATTTCAATTATCATTTACTTTCATCACTTACAGGGTAGAAAGTAAAGCTCGTAATTATGCGAACAGTGACGATGTGATTAAACAAGCAAAACAATTAGCTAATGGTGATGTCCTGAAAGAAAGTTTTTATGTTGATTCATTGTCAAAAGCAAGAGAAAAGTATTTTCTTGATTCAATGCAAAATGAAGTAGTATTTAACTTTATTTGGTTAAAGAAATTTACTTACAAGGAATGTAAGACAAGAGAGATCAATCTAGGCCTTGATTTAAAAGGGGGGATGAATGTGACCTTAGAAATATCAATGGTTGATATTTTAAAGACGATGTCAGGACATAGTACTGATTCTACTTTTAATAAAGCTATTAATCTTTCTTTAGTAAAACATAAAACTAGTAAAAGTGATTTTGTAACTCTGTTTGCAGAGTCTTTTAAAGAAATAGATCCTAATGCTAAATTAGCCGCAATTTTTGGTTTTGAATTAAAGGATAAAATTAAAGCTAATGCAACTAATGAGGAGGTTATTGAAGCTATTAGAAAAGAAACTAAAGATGCTTTTGACAGAACTTACAATATTTTACGTCAACGTATTGATAAGTTTGGAGTAGCTCAACCAAATATACAGAAATTACAACAATCAGAAAGAATTCTGATTGAGTTACCAGGTGTTAAAGACCCAGACCGTGTTAGAAAATTATTACAGGGTACTGCACAACTAGAGTTTTGGAATACTTATGAATTTAAAAATATAGCTAAGAATTTTGAAGAAGCTGATAAACTTCTTGCGTCAGTTAAGAATATCGAAAAGTTTGGTTCTCTGGATGGAGATACTATCTCAAGTTTAGACTCTACAAAAACCTCAAATACTAAAGATTCATTAGTTGCTAATAATACAAAAGATACTTCTGGTAAAGCATTATTAACAAAATTAAACTCTAAGGATAAAGATAACTCTAAAAATAAGAAGGAAAAAACAAAAGAAGAATGGGCTAAAGAACATCCGTTATTTTATGTTCTTCCACCTAATGTTGATGAAAAGAATATCCCTAGAAACGGGCCAGTTGTTGGTATGGCAAATTCAAAAGATATTCCAAGAATAAACAGGATGCTTGACAGAGTAAAGAAATTATTCCCACATGATGTTAAATTCCTTTGGACTGCTAAACCAATTAATGAAAGGACTGAGATCTACCAATTGATTGCAATAAAAGTTACTTCTCGTGATGGTACACCTGCGCTTGGTGGAGATGTTATCACAGATGCTCGTCAAGATTACGATCAAAATGGTGGTGTTGATATTGACATGACTATGAATGTTCAGGGTGCAAAAACCTGGAAGTATATAACTGCAGCTGCTGCACCTCAGAAAGAGTGTGTAGCTGTAGTACTTGATGATCTAGTATATTCATACCCTTCAGTTAATCAAGAAATATCTGGTGGTCGATCACAAATTACTGGTCACTTCTCAATTGAAGAAGCTAAAGATTTAGCAAATGTATTAAAAGCAGGGAAACTACCTACTCCAGCTAAGATTGTTGAAGAAGCTATCGTTGGACCAACTTTAGGTAAAGAAGCTATTAATGCTGGTGTTTGGTCTTTTATTGTTGCTTTTGCCCTTACATTACTTTTCATGATATTCTATTATAATAGAGCAGGTATGGTAGCTAATGTTGCTTTATTTGCAAATATGTTCTTTGTATTCGGAATTCTTGCATCGTTAGGTGCTGTACTTACTTTACCTGGTATTGCTGGTATTGTTTTAACAATCGGGATGGATGTTGATAAGAATGTTATTATTTATGAACGTATTCGTGAAGAAATAAGAGCAGGTAAAGGTATACGACTTGCTATAGATGATGGTTATAAGCATGCTTTAACAGCTATTATAGATAGTAATATTACTACATTATTAACCGGTATTGTATTATATGTATTTGGTTCTGGCCCAGTACAAGGCTTTGCTACTACATTAATCATTGGGATATTAAGTTCATTATTCTGTGCAATATTTATAACAAGATTAATTTTTGTTTGGATGATGGACAGAAATAAAGAAATTACTGTTTGGAACTCTTTGACAAAAGATGTTCTTACAAATGTTCATTTTGATTTTGTTGGTCTTAGAAAGAAATTTTATATCTTATCTTTAGCTTTAGTGGTAATTGGGATTGTTTCTTTGTCAATAAGAGGATTAAGCCGTGGTATTGACTTCTTAGGTGGTAGAAGCTATGTTGTCCGTTTTGATAAAGATGTTAAAACTGATGATTTAAGATTAAGCTTAACTAAAGTATTTACTACTGAGCCTGAAGTTAAGACATTCGGCCCTAATAATCAGGTTAAAATTACAACATCTTATTTAATTGATGACCAATCTTCAAAAACAGATTCAATTGTTGAAACCAGACTTTACGAAGGTTTGAAATCATTTTATACAAAGCCATTAACAAAAGAAGATTTCTTAGTACATGCTGATAATAAGCTTGTAGGTAGATTAAGTTCTCAGAAGATTGAGCCTACTATAGCTTATGATTTATTAACAAAAGCTTATTATGCTGTTTTCTTCTCTTTATTAATTATTTTTGGATATATTGCTTTTAGATTCCGTAAGTGGCAATGGGGATTAGGTGGTGTTATTTCTTTATTCCATGACTCTTTCATTGTTATTACTGTATTCTCTTTATTCCATGGTGTATTACCATTTAGCATGGACGTAGGACAGGATTTTATTGCTGCTATTTTGACTATTATTGGATATTCTATTATGGATACTGTAATTATCTTTGATAGAATCCGTGAATATACTGCTTTATATCCAAAGCGTGATCTTCATACTAATATGAATGATGCTATCAATAGTACTCTTGGTCGTACTTTAATTACTTCTGGTATTACATTCATGGTATTATTAGCAATGTTTTTATTTGGAGGTGAAGTAATCAGAGGATTTACATTTGCATTATTAGTTGGTATTGCTATTGGAACATATTCTTCTGTATTTAATGCCACTCCAATCGCTTACGACTTAATTATGATGAGGATGCGTAAATTAGAACAAAAAAAATTACAATAAACGATAATAAAGTAAGAAAACTCCGGTAGT
>CAIWDQ010000289.1 GCA_903911455.1 uncultured bacterium | reverse complement strand
TCATAAAAAAATAAAAACAAACAACATTAAACACATTCACAACATAATAAACCTAATTGCGAACAGCAATGATTTAATGGCAAACTGGATACATATTATAGCGAAGGGAAGGTTATGGTTGGAGAAGGTAAGGTTTTGCTTTCTTCTTACAATAAATATTTTGGCTAATGTGCAGATTATATACTCATAACATATCTTCTTTTATCAAAAAAAATACATTATATAATAATAAGCAATAAAAAAGCCCCATTTCGTAATTACGAGATGAGGCTTCTTTTTTTATAAATATACATTTATTAAGACTCCCTTTTCATCAATAGTACTGCAAACGAAAGCAGGTTTTGTTTCTTTTGGTCAGGGATGTCAATTTGATTTAAATTTGCCAAAGCTTTATCAAAATAGAATTGCATTTCGGCAACTGTAGTGGCCTCTATAGCCAACTCGTTATAAATAGCTTTAACCCCATTTATTTTAATATCGCTATCGGATTCATCTAAGCTAAAAAACTTTTGCAACTAAGCTAATCTTTCGCCCTTTGCCAATTGAAAAGCTTTTAAATTAAGAAAAGTTTTTTTATTGGTAATAATATCTCCACCAGTTACTTTCCCAAATTTTTCATCATCAGAATACACATCCAACAAATCATCTTTTAACTGTAAAGCAATACCAATATTTACACCAAAATCATAAATATTCTTTAAATCTTTTTCATTTGATTTCGCAATAATTGCTCCTGTTTTAAGGCTGAGCCCAAAAGGTTTTTCATTTTTTAATTCTTAATTCATAATTGATTTATTACTTTTGCAGAAAAATGAACTTCCTATGCACAACAAAGCAATAATACTAGCTGATGGGGCTTTCCCTCAACATACTATCCCTTTAGATATGTTAAAATCAGGGATGGATATTATATGTTGTGATGGCGCTACCACTAAATTAGTTGCTGCCGGGATGGAACCTAGCTATATTGTAGGTGATCTGGATAGTATTCCCCAAGATTTAAAAGTAAAATATGCCGACAGGCTCGTCTATATGCCTGATCAGGATACAAATGATCTTACCAAAGCTATTAATTTTAGTATTGAAAAAGCTTATGATACAATATATATCCTCGGTGCTACAGGCTTACGCGAAGATCATACCTTAGGTAATATCTCTTTGCTTATTCAATATGCCATGAAGGGAATTAATGTACAGATGCTTACTGATTACGGGACGTTTATCCCTTTGTTAGCTACAGCTACTTTAAAAAGCTACAAAAGACAGCAAATATCTATCTTCCAACTTACAACTGATACCTTGATAACTACATCAGGATTAATGTATGCTGTTGATAAAAGAGCCTTTCGGCAATGGTGGGAAGGGACTCTGAATGAAGCACTCTCTGATACCTTTGAAGTAAGATTTGATAAAGGTGAAGTGATAGTGTTCTTATCACATTAAGTAATAAAAAACATATAGTTAAGATACTAATCGCACATCACATAAAGATCATCACGACGATTGAGGCAAAGTATTGGAAGTTTATAATTGTTGGTAACAATCTTAAGTTCCTTTGGCCCTCTCATAAGCTCCATTAAACCATATTTTTCGGTAGTAAGAATAATAATAAGCCCTGCATTAACTTCCTTAGCGTAATCTAAAGCATAAGCATCCATATTATCCTGTTTCTGATTGCACTTAACCACATCAAAACATACGTCAAAGTTATCAAACATCTTATTAATGAACTTAAGATTGTTGTTAAGATACTTTAAAAGGTATTCATCCTTAAAATGCCCGGCTAACACAGTAACTTTACTCTCATTAAACCTCCCAAAATAGCTTGCCCACAATACTTTCTCTTTAGATTCTTTAGTTGAATCAATAGGAAGCACAAGATGCTTATAAAGTTCGGGTTGTTTAAGGTCGTCGTTAACCAACAAATAAGGTATCCTTGAATGATGAAGGATCTTAAGCAAAGCAGCAGGGGCAAAAAGGCTGGTTTTATCCTCAGTATTGATGCAGGCAACAACTATAATTGCATTAACAAGAGGCACTACTTCCTCAAAGCCTTTGGCAGGCTTACCTTTAATGATATGAAAGCGAGCATCAACACCTGCTTTAGTTATAAAGGTATTAAATTTATTGGTAAGAAGGCTTTCATCTTCATCCTTCTCATTATCAAAGTAAGCAACAGTCATTCCTTTCTCGAGCATACGACACATTTCCATCCCATGACGAACTGCATACAGGCTTTTATCACTAAAGTCGGTAAGTACTACTACTTGTATATCTAATGGCTGAGTCTCCATATGGTATTAATGTAAACCTTTTACAATAGGCTTGGCTGCTATGAAATCTTTAAGATAAAATGGTTCGAAATAAGCTACATCTTCGAATTGTTTATGCTCATATTTGTCAGCAGCTAAAGTAATCATCCCAACAGAAGAAGTAAAGTTATTATCTAATATCCTTGCATTGGGATGTGCAGTCAATATCTCACGACATTTCTCAGCTCCATTGCCAAAGAACATCACAATATTCTTATCAAGATATTCCTTATAGGTAAGTTCATCAACTATATCTGCCTTTACTTCACGAAAAGTGTTATTATTCTTATCATAAATTGCAGCATAAACCTCCATCCTACGAGCATCTATCATAGGACAATAAAGAACATCAGCATCATTACCATCTGATGCACTCCAGGCCATAGCTTTAAGGGTATCAACAGCTATCATGGGAATATCAAGCCCATAACAAAAGCCCTTTGCAACAGAAACACCAATACGAAGACCTGTATAAGAACCGGGCCCCTTACTTACAGCCACGGCATCAAGGTCTTTAAGTGTCAACCCTGCTTGTTTCATCACTTCTTCAATAAAGATAGTAAGGTTTGCTGAATGGGAGTTCCCTCCTTCGGTTTCTTTAAGTGCCAGGAGTTTATAATTATTAGCAACAGCAACCGAACAAACTTCGGTTGCTGTCTCTATATGCAGTATTATAGCCATTTAATCTATACTAAACTATTTGTCGGTTTTAAAATTAAAGAGTTCGCTCTTATCAACCTTCTTCACCTTGTCACCATCCTTAAGTTTCTTACTGATGGCAGTATAAGGACCGGCAATAATCTCTTCATTATCATTCAAACCTTCTTTAATCTCAATATAATTGTTATCCTGAATTCCGGTTTTAACCTTATGCATTGATGCAATACCATTTTTATAAATGAAAACATACTCAACAAGAGCTGACTTAGCGGCTTTCCTTGCCTGTATCATCTTTTCATCATCATTCATGTCGCCCTGATTTGCTTTATTATCTTTCTTTCCTATAAGATCTTTCTTTCCGGCAGTATCTTCTCTTGTAGTAACAGCCTGAATTGGTATTGTTAATACATTGCTCACCATCTTAGTCTGGATTTCAACAGTTGCCGACATCCCCGGACGGAAAGGACTTACATTTGGCTTAGCAGGATCCATCAAATCCTGATATGACTCCTGTAAAATCCTAATCTTAACATTAAAGTTAGTAACCTGATCTGCACTTGTTCCAGTTGTGCTAGCTGTATTTGCAATCTCAGTAACGATACCTTTAAATTTTCGGTTAAGATAGGCATCAACTTCAATAAGACTGGTATCATTAAGTTTAACTCTTACAATATCATTTTCATTAACCGAAACATTAACTTCCATACTGTTAAGATTAGCTAAACGCATGATCTCAGTACCACTGGAAAACTGTGAAGCACCTGTAACTCTTTCGCCAACCTCAACATTAAGCTTGGAAACAGTGCCGTTAGCCGGAGCATAAATGGATGTACGTGTAAGGTTTTCTTTTGATTGCTTTAACGAAGCTTCAGAACTGCTTACATTAAACTTAGCTGCCTCAATATTTTGTTCAGCAGCTTCAACTTGTGCAAGCGCTGACTCATATGAAGCTTTGGCTGCATCAAAATCAGCAGCAGAAATTGCTTGTTTTTTAAACAATTTCTCATTACGGTCAAATGATGTCTTAGCATTATTAAACTGAGCCTTAACCTGAGCCAGGTTAGCTTTAGAAGTAGCCAGTCCTGCCTTCTGTCCGTTAAGCATAGCTAAACTTTGCTCGTAAGATGACTTATAAATCTCAGGATCTATCTCAGCAAGAAGATCGCCTTTCTTAACTTCATCGCCTTCTTTTACATAAAGCCTAACAACTTCACCCGAAATATATGGACTTATCTTAATTTCTTTCTCCGGTTGTATTTTTCCACTTGCAGAAACTATTTCAGTAATGCTTCTTTTCTTTACTAACTCAGTGTTTACTTTCTCAATATCACCACCACCCAGAGCACCACTCTTCTTAGCTATAACTAATCCTATTAATAGAGCAGCTCCGACGATAACTGATATCCAAATAATCTTCTTCTTTTTCATAAAATGTTATTTATTTAATGTTAAAGGATTCCCTTGATAAAAATTCAATATTACTTTCTTAAATTCATAATTATATTTAGCTTTAAGCATATCAGATTCTGCTTTGATAAGCTTATTTTTTGCATCATTATAATCAATAGTATTAACCATCCCCACGTTAAACTTCTCCTGAATATAAGTAAAAGCTTCTTTATAGCTATCAACTGCCTTTTGAGATGCATTAAAGCTCTTAAAAGCTCCATTAGCATCAGTTGCAGCCTGCTCAATGTTTTTGTAAAGCTGATTCTTTTGTAACTGAAGGTTATAATCTGCATTTAATGTATTCAGTTTTGCTTTAGCAATAGCAGAATTCACCTGATAGTTATTAAATATAGGTATAGTCATCGTTAAGCGTAATGATTTGCTAAGGTTATTATTTAATTGATCCTTGAAAGACATCTTCTGATATTCTATATTATATAGATTTTGAAGAACTGGAGTCATTGTACCCTGTACTACATAGGGAGTTAATGAAGTAGTACCAGTAGGAGTTACAGTAGCATGTGAATAGTCAAGGAAATTATCAGCATAATTACTACCATAATATCCACTTAAAGTCAAACTAGGGTAACGCCCACCTCTTGCAATAGAAAGACCGCTAAAAGCAGAGTTCAATCTTAGCTCTGCACTCTTAATCTCAGGCATTACTTTAGACGAATAAGCAAATATCTGACTTGTTGGGATAAGTGCTACTTCATTTCCTGTGTTAATATCAGGTTTAACAATATCAAAGCCATCCTTTGATTTGAGATCTAATAACTGAACAAGATCAAGATACGAAAGATCAAGTTGATTTTGTGCTGAAACCACATTAGATTCTTCTAAAGCTTCCTGGGCTTGAATATCATATAGAACTCCTTTAGCTTGTGCTCCTGCTTCAACTAATATCTTAATCCTATTGACTTGCATCTTAGTGATTTCAACCTGATTAGTAGAAACATCAAGTTGTTCTTTGTTAAAAAGTATCAGCATATATGCTTGAGCTATTCTTAGAGCGATGTCGTTCTTCATCTTCTCAACGTCATATTTACTTGCCTGATAGTTATACTCGCTCTGCTTAATTGAATTGATCTTCTGAAAACCGCTAAACAGATCAATTGAAGAGTTAAGTGATAATGAAACTGACTGAGTTTGATCATTACTATACGTATTTGAAGTAGGGTCAATATTTCTACCCCAGTTTGAACTGTAAGATGCTCCTCCATTAAGGTTAGGAAGTACACCTAGTTTATTTTGCAATAAAGTAATCTTGTCAGATTCTGAACTTAGTTTGCTTTGCTTTATCTGAATATTATTTTCCAGAGCATAATTAATACATTCTTCTAGTGTCCATTTCTTTTGAGCATTTGTCTGAAAGAAAAGTGTAACTAAAAGGATACCGGATATTACCAGTTTTCTTATCATAATTATTATGTATTATAAGTGGCTTATATTTTTTACAAAATTATTAATAAAAGTGATGTTAAGCACAATTTAACGAATCTTTTTTTTATTTATTTCAATAATAGCTTTAATTTTGTTGAGAATTTACATCATTAATACTAATAACAAGTGAAGAAAACAGTACTAACAATCATTATAATATGTGCTTTAGCATTTAATTCAAAGTTTAATTATGCCGCTTTGATAAGTGATACTATTCATGTTACACATTATGCTATACATTTAGATGTAGGAGCTACTTCTACAAATCAAATTAAAGGTTATACTGAGCTGAGTATTATTCCTAAGATGAATAATGTTTATAATGTTTCACTTAATCTGCTATCCCTTAATGTAGATTCAGTGATTGTTGGTTCATTGGCCAAAGCTTTTTCTTATGATGGATCAAATATCAGGATTCCTTTTACATCACCATTACCTATTACTGATACTATATTAATGAAGGTTTACTATCATGGTGCACCTGTTGTTGAATCATCAGGTTGGGGTGGTTTTCATATGAGTTCTAATTTATCTTATAATCTTGGAATTGCTTTTGGCCCTGACCCTCATAATTATGGCAGATGTATGTTTCCTTCTGTTGATGATTTTGTTGATCGAGCTACTTATGATTATTATATTACGGTTCCTTCTGCTCAGATGGCAGTATGTGGAGGTGTATTAGTCTCAAATACTAATAATGGGAATGGAACCAATACTTATCACTGGTATTTTAACAAGACTATACCCGCATATCTTGCAAGTGTTGCAGTATCTAATTATGTTGCGGTAAGCGGTACTTATAATGGTATCAACGGAATCATTACTACTTATGTTTATGTACATCCAGCTGACACTAATAATGCTAAAGCCTCTTTTGTTCATCTTAATGCGGTTTTAAATACCTTTGAAAACTGTTGGGGCCCTTATAGATGGCAGCGTGTTGGTTTTGTTTCCACTACCGAAGGAGCTATGGAACATGCCACTAATATTGCTTTCAATTCTTCACATATTGATGGTACTCTAAATAATGAGCATTACCTTTTCCACGAGCTTTCTCATCATTGGTTTGGCGACCTTTTTACATGTACTACAGCCGAAGATATGTGGATAAATGAGGGCTGGGCAACTTATAACGAAGCTATTGGTTGGGAAGGTGTTTATGGTAAAGCTGCATCTAAAGATTATCTAAGACTTAAACTTAAAAATGTGTTGCAGTATTGTAATATTAAAGACAATGGTTATAGGGCTTTGTATGGTATTCCTGCTGCTTATACTTATGGCGAAACTGTTTATGAGAAAGGTTCCACTGTTGTTCAAACTTTAAGAGGATATCTTGGTGATTCAGTCTTTTTTCCTGCAGTTAAGCAAATGCTTAATCAATATGCTTATAATAATATATCAACTGCTCAGATGCGACTTACTTGGGATTTACCGGCACACCTATTGAAAAAACTGATGTCAATACGCCAGCGGTCTTTGGTAATTATGTTGATATCTACGACATTGCCCAAGCAGTTGAAGATGGTGCAACGGTGCGTATCTTCTACGAAAGTCGTTTAGCTAAGATTGGATTAAGTGAAGAAGGTAAAAAACTCATTACTGAATTTGATGACCAGAACAGCGAAGACGAATTAGCAGAAACACAAAAAGCCAAGTCAAGATGGACAAGAATAGAAGCACTGATTGGCAGTAGTCAGCGCATTAAAAACT
>CAIWDQ010000288.1 GCA_903911455.1 uncultured bacterium | reverse complement strand
GCTAAAAGCGGGATGGGATGAGAAGTATCTTAAGAATATCTTGAAAATTTAATATGCGTTTGCCCTGCTATTTACCCTAACAAAATAAAATAATTAAAAATTTATTATATATTTGCAGAATAAAGTTAAAATATGGTAGATAATCTTAATAATGTGTGTAATTTTGTGTGTTAAAATCAAAAAAGGCTTGAAATCATTTTGATTTACAAGCCTTTATGTTAATTTACTGTGGTCCCACCTGGACTTGAACCAGGGGCCTACTGATTATGAGTCAGTTGCTCTAACCAACTGAGCTATAGGACCGGGTTTCATGTACTATTTATCTAAATTGGGAGTGCAAAATTACAAAATTCATATTAAAAACCAAATTTAAATTTATGATATTAACTAAAAACATTAAAAATATAATCTTTGATTTTGGAGGAGTAATACTAAACATAGATTATCAGCTTACTATTGATGCCTTTTATGAACTGGGAATTAAAAACTTTAAAGAACTTTATTCGCAGGCATCGCAAACTAATATTTTTGATCTTTTAGAAACCGGAAAGATTACACCTCAAGAATTCAGAGATGGTTTAAGAAAACTTATTAGAATAAATCTAACTGATAAGGAAATTGATACTGCCTGGAATAAAATATTATTAGATATACCATACGCAAGAATTGAATTACTTATGAGGTTAAGAAAAGACTTTAATATTTATTTGTTGAGTAATACAAATGCAATTCATTATGATATTTATATTAATGAGATTTATAAGGCAGGTTATAAGAGCTTTGATGAAATCTTTAAGAAAGCATATTTCTCTCATAAAGTAGGATTGCGAAAACCTAACATAGATATTTATGAATATGTATTAAAAGAAGAACATCTAATTCCTGAAGAAACTTTATTTATTGATGATTCATTTCAGAACTTAGTGCCGGCAATGGAATTAGGGATCAATACTTATTTAATGAAGAAAGATGATGAAATAACTTCATTACTATAAGAAAGCAGTAAGTTAATTTTTAATTAATTCAACAATCTTATTAATTACATAAGAGTTATTAGTCGTTATTCTGCAAATATAACTTCCTTTATTTAATTTGGATGTATTTAGTGTAAAGTTGTTCATATTAAAATTATCAACTTTAATAACACTTCTGCCTATAATATCAAATAATTCCACTGTTTTGATTTCTGAGCCATCATAACATATATAGTTAATATTAATAACTGAAGAAGCAGGGTTAGGATAAATTGTAATCTTATTATTAATAATATTCTGACTTGAATTTATTCCTGTATTTAAAGCACAGCCTTTATAATAAACCAAACCTCCTGCCTGATTTCCCACCATGATGTCAGGATAACCATCATTATTAATATCTGCTATTGCAACCCCCGATCGATTACCTTCATCTATAATATACTTATTATAAGTATCAACAAAAGATAAAGTATCGGCAAAAGTAAAATTCCCATTTAAATTATTATCAATGTTTTTATAATAATAAACCTTGCCTTCGTTGTTTGCTACAAATAAACGGGTTTCATTACTACTTGTCCTAAAGAAACAAGGGGCACTATATCCATAATTAGAAACATTAAAGTTAGTGACATCAATACCTCCTAAACTATCAGTAGCTAAAGTAAAAATAGGGCTTGTAGTTGTTCCGGTATTTTTATAATAATAAAGATTGCCTTTCATTGTAATGATATTCCCCTGGGTATCTTTCCAAATCTTTCCTCGGTTACCGATAATCAAATCATTTAATCCATCTTTATTCAAATCAAATAACTGAGGAGTAGCATAAGAACCTACATTTATACCTTGATAATTACTCTGACTTAAAACAAAATTAGGAGCGTTTCCTGTAGGCGCATTGTTTGTAAAAAGATAAAGAGTTCCATCAGAGCTACCGACTATCATCTCGGCTTTGCCATCTCCATTTATATCACCAAAAGTAGGATAAGCTCCTAAGATATGCAATGAAGATACATTAGCAAAGTCTCTTGTTATTAATTTGAATTGAGGATTAGTTAATGTCCCAACATTCTTAAATAAAGCAATCTTTGAAGTAAACTTAGATACCGAATATCCAAGTGAAGTATAGGCAGTATCAAGATATCCTATATTACCAATAAAAAGATCTTTCAACCCATCATTATCATAATCAAAGAAAACAGGATAAGAACCTGTTCCTACATCAATCATCTCATCTTGAAACATGTTTTCTTTAACAAAATCAAAAACAGGAGATGTATTAGTGCCTGTATTTTTATAATACCAAACACTTTTGAAGGTATTTGTTATTAATTCACTTGGATCGAAAGGAGAAATTAATAAATCTTTCTTCCCATCATTATTAATATCAACATAACTTGGCAAACCAAACGACCATAAACCAACCGGACGGGTATTAGAAGGGAATAGAGTATCCTGAGAAGCTATATGTGCTGAAGCAAGGGTTCCGTTATTAATTAATTTAATAAGATTGGGATATCCTACATTCCCGACAATTAAATCCTTTTTACCATCATTATTTAAATCTGTTGCCAATAAAGTAGAGCCTGTATGTTTGGCAGGTGTATCGGCTTTAAGGATAGGAGACTTGCCTGGAGTACATGTATCTAACTTAATAGCATTAGATTCGGGACTCTCTGCAAAGCAACCCCAACTGTTATCTACCATCTTAAATTCCAATGAATCGGGGATGCCATAGTTCTCTATTGAGAAGTTCTTATTATAATTAACATACTCACCCAATACCCAGTAATTAAGAATATCTATATCACCATCATTATCAATATCTGCAATAGCAGGAAAAGTTTCTGTCAAACAAAAGATGTTAGTGTATGTGGTTCCATAATAGGAAAGGAGGGGATCTTTAAATAATTGAAATTTGAGAGAGTTCGTAGTTGAAACATTTTTAAATACTCTGATACCTCCTGTTGTATACGTAAAGATATCTTCTTTGCCATCATTATTATAATCAACCAAACTAGCCCAGGCATGCATTGAAGGAAAAGAGAGAGCATATTGTGGAGCATAAGTATAATCAACAGAATCGGGAGTGCCGTTATTTATAAAAGTAAGGATGCGATCGCCATGTTTATCAAAGACAAATAAGTCTTTTATTCCATCATTATTCAAATCTATTGCAGAAAACTGACAGGCATTCATTCCTCCGGTTAATGGATAGCGATATTGTTTTCCTAAACTATCTTTAAATATAATATTGTTATCTTTAACAAAGCTATAATCGTGTATCTGACTAAAACAAATATTAATCAGCGAAAGAAAAGTAATACAGAATATAAGAAGTTTCTTCAATTTAATTTTAACTTACATATTATTTAACATTGCTTTTACAATGTTATCTGCATCTGTTGCTACCTGAGAGATAGTTGCTTTGATATTATAACATGGTGTCGAAAATACCTTTAGCTTTTTATCTTTAATAACATCACCATGCTCTGAATTAAAGTGTCGTGCTCCCATCTTTTTAATCTGATCAGCTTCATCAACATTACTCCCTATCGAAACATCTACATCATGTAAAATCTTAGCAATAACTGCCGGTGCAATACACATGGCTCCCACAGGTTTATTGCGTTCGACCATCGAAAGAACTGCATTTCCAACATCTACATTTACATCACAAGCTGCACCTTTGAATGCAAAAGTAGAAAGATTTTTAGCTGCACCAAATCCTCCGGGGAATATCAATGCATCGAAATCAGCTTCATCAAATAGTTCTAATGATTTAATATTTCCTCTTGCAATCCTGGCCGACTCAACCAATACATTTCTAACTTCAGTTGTCACTTTTCCTGTTAAATGGTTAATGGTATGATGTTGATCAATATCTGGAGCAAATATCTCGTAAGTTGCTCCATTTTTATCAATTGCCAGGAGAGTTAATACGGCTTCGTGGATTTCCGATCCATCGTAAACGCCGCAACCTGATAAAATTACTGCAAACTTTTTCATATTACTTTTTGTTATAAGATTCTTTTTTCGTTTTCTTTTGGATAATCCAATGAATAATGCAATCCACGACTTTCCTTACGCTCCATTGCCATCTTAATTATAAGATAAGCATTGTTTATTAGATTCCTCAACTCACAGATCTTTACTGTTAATATTGACCTATCAAATAGCTCTTCTGTTTCTTTATATAAGATATCTAAACGATCAAAAGCTCTTTTTAGTCTTAAATTAGAACGAACTATACCTACATAATTCGACATTATTAATTGAAGTTCTTTTAAGGATTGTGTAATCAAAACCATTTCCTCGTTAAGCACCATACCTTCTGCATTCCAGTCAGGTATCTCATCACAATGAGTAATTGTATTTAAAATATTAATAGAATCAATACTTGCACGATGCGAAAATACTAAAGATTCAAGCAAAGAGTTTGATGCAAGTCGGTTAGCACCATGAAGACCTGTTGAAGAACATTCGCCTGATGCGTAAAGATTAACTATCGAACTTCTCCCAAATTCATTTACTTTAATACCTCCACAATTATAATGCGCTGTGGGGACTACAGGTATCATATCTTTAGTAATATCAATACCAATAGTAAAACATTTTGCATAAATAGTTGGGAAATGATCAATCAAATCGTTTTTATTCAGATGTCGGCAATCCAGAAAAACATAATCATCCCCTTTTAATTTCAACTCATTATCAATAGCTCTGGCAACTATATCTCTTGGTGCAAGTTCTCCACGACTATCATACTTCTGCATAAATTCTTTACCATCAATCGTCTTAAGTTTAGCTCCAAAGCCTCTTACTGCTTCCGAAATCAGGAATGAAGGTTTCTCGTGTGGATTGTAAAGTGCAGTAGGGTGGAATTGAACAAACTCCATCTTCTCAACAAGGCCTTTCGCTCTGTATACCATCGCGATGCCGTCGCCGGTTGATATCAAAGGATTTGTTGTTGTATTGTAAACATTCCCATTGCCACCTGTAGCTATCAATGTAATTTTGGAGAGGTAAGTGTTGATCTCATTCGTTTCAGGATTAAGAACGTAGGCGCCATAACATTGTATATCCTTCGTCTTTTTGTTTACTTCAATTCCCAGATGATGCTGGGTAATTATGTCTATTGTAAATTGGTTTTCGAGTAGTTCGATGTTTGGGTGTTTCTTAACATTCTCCAGTAAAGCTCTTTCTATCTCATTTCCGGTTCTATCTTTATGATGAAGCACTCTATACTCAGAATGGCCACCTTCTTTTGCGAGATCGTACCTACCTGAAGCTGTTTTATCAAAGTTAGCACCCCAGGCTATCAGTTCTTTAATCCTTTCGGTTGATTCTGTTATAGTTATTCTAACGATTTCCTCATTAGAAAGTTGATCACCTGCCATCATGGTGTCTTTTATATGCTTTTCGTAGGAATCGGGCGTATACATTACAGCTGCTATTCCACCCTGAGCATATTTAGTAGAACTTTCTTCGGCTGCAGCTTTAGTTACGATGCATACTTTGCCGTAGTCTGCTACTTTTAAAGCAAAACTTAGTCCGGCAATTCCTGAACCTATTATTAAGAAATCAACTTTTTTTCGCATTAGCTTATTTAGATTACTTTAATTTGAGAGTACAAAATTACTAAATCCTAAGCATATTTATGCTTATTATTTATTTAAAAAAGATATTTACATGAACAATTAAAAACCAAAAAGTATAGAATTATCTACATTTTATTTGATATATAAAGACATCAAATAGAAAAGCAAAAAAAAAGAGCTCTTGCAATTCATATTGCAAGAGCTCAATGTATTTTAATTCTTAATTGAATTATGGAGTATGAATAAATATATTCTTTGTCCCTGTTGCTGTACAACCTGAAACAGGATCAGTTTCTGTTACTTTTATTGTCCATGCACCATATACACCGCAAGGATTACATAAATAATCATTTATACAATTCCTGTTGGATGAAGGATAAGTAACTGTTCCAAAAGCACTCCATGAATATAGATCCCCAGTAAACAAAGGTGTGCAATATGTAATATGGTCTAAAGCATTTACATCATAACCATTATTTGGAGATCCAGTAATAACAGGTGTATGACCATTAACAGTTACATTATATACTGTTGGACTTACTGCTGTACATCCGTTTACATCAGTATAATTAACACTTACTGTTTGTGCTCCTGAAGCGATTAAAGTTGCAGTTATAGAATTTGTTCCACTTCCTGCTGTAATAGTTCCACCAGGTACTGTCCATATATAACTTGTCTTTCCAGATTCAGTTGTAAATACATTCCCTGTTGCACTCGAACACATAGTAGTTGGTCCACTTATTGTTGGAACAGGAAGTGAATGTACAGTAACATTCTTAACTGTCGCACTAGCTGCTGTACAACTATTACCATTAGTATAATTAACACTTACTGATTCTGTTCCTACTGTATTCCATGTAACAGTAACAGTATTATCAGTTGAGGTTCCTCCTGCTGTTATAGTTCCACCACTTACATTCCATGTATATCCTGTCATACTTGCTTCAGTAGTATATACATTCCCGGCCACATTATAACAAACTGATGCAGGTCCACTAATTGTTGGCACAGGTAAAGGATTAACTGTTATTGTTGTTGAAGCACAACCTGCACTAAATAAAGAATTATTATAGTTCATAGCATAATAAGTTGTTGTTGAAGTTGGATTTACAGTTAAAGGGCTACCTGTCCCAACTTGTGTTCCTCCACAGCTACCTGTATACCAGTATACTGTTCCTACAGCACCATTAGCAGTTAATTGAGTACTTCCACCATTACAAATTGAAGAATTTGTTACAGAAACTGAAGTAGGGTCTGCTGGTGGTGTTGAACTTCCAGAACCTGGTGTTGAAGAACCGAAAGTAATATTATCAAAACCACATTGATTATCTACTCCTGAAAAAGTAACTGATTTAGCAGTACCACTAAATGAAACACCCATTGGTTGCCAATTATCAAATGTATAATAAGGAGAAGTAGAATTTGGGGTAGCACTAAAAGTTGCAGATGTTAATAAATTGCCTCCACCATTTACTCCATCCCAAACATATACTGTTCCGGAAGCAGAAGAAGTATAGTAAAAAGAAAAACCTGTAGTAAAGCCTGCGGGGACACTCATTACTGAACTACCTGTAAGAAAAAATAAACAAGTAATAGGTGAAGGTTCATTACTAAAATTTCCAGATCCCCCGGAAAGATTAGAGATTATAGATAAAGAGTTACTACTAAAGGAAACTCCATAATTAGGGCCAGCACCTCCATCATAATAATTACCAATTGAAGCTAAATCTCCAAGTCCTTCAAAAGTAAGTACAGTTGTACTATTAGTTTTGTATATTGGTAAATTCTTTTTAGCATTAAATTTTATCTGCTGTTGTGTAATAGTTGGTTTTAAATTAGGGTTATATATACCTATTGGACCACTACTAGGTGATTGTTTAGAAACATTCTTTTGAGTATTTACTTTTTTAGGAATAACAACATTTTGCCCAATTGAAACCTGAGCAATAAAAAAAACTGATATAATCAGTAAAAAAAACATCTTTTTAAGAAAGAATACTATTCTCATATTAAATTTAATTTTTATATACACCTACTCTGTTTTTGGGTTTTCGGTTTCCCCCTATAATTTTTCTTCTGCAAACATAAAATTTGTTGGATCTTATTTTATTTAATAAGCATATTATTTTGTTAATTATTTGTTAATGTTAGCCACCCCTCTCAATTGATTGTTGTTCAATTGTAAGTATAATCAATTTTGTATATCGTTAAGTTATTTTAAGATATTTTATGTTAAATATTGCTTACATTTATCTTAATTCTTCTGTATTTTAACTTAAAGGAATAGATTTTTTTAAAGAATAGTAATGTAAATAATATCGATTTTCCCTAATCAATATTATAGTTTCCTCATGTGTTTCTAACTTCGATTGCTGATGATAGATTGGCGTCTATTTTAATTCTGCTTCTCTTGTATTTGGAGGGTATGAGAAGTATTTATCCTATATGTTTTTATAATTTCTTATTGTTACTCCCCTAATCAATATAATATTGAGCTCTTGCACTTCCTCTTTCGATGATTGGTGATAGTTCGATATTCATTTTAATTTTGCTTCTCTTGTATTTTGTGGGAATGGGAAGTATTTTATCTATATATTTTTCAGGTAAACTAAAACTAATTGTTGTCATATCTTTTTTAAAGAGACTTATCAAGTAGTTGCCATCTTTGTCGGTAGTTGTAACAATTTTTTGGGCTCCGGCTTCTACTTTCACTCCTGCAATCCCTTCTTTTGTAATGGCATTGGTTACTTTTCCCCATATTTCGGCTTTGTAAGGATGGTGTTTACCTGGTTTCAACACTCTTTTTCGACCATCATGATATTCATTTGTAAAATCAGGAAAATCTGCACTATACATACTTACTGCATCATCTAATTCTTCCTTTAAAATAATCTTAGCTTTCTTAATAAACGCTGTGATTTTTGCATTGTTAACAATGTCATTCTTTAGTGCATACTCTAACTTTTTGAGAAGTCCAAGAAAATCTTTGATGTAAGTATCTAATTCTGTAATTTGTGCGGCAGTAATCCCCAATGGCAATAGTTCGGCCTCCAGAGAAACTGCTCTTTCATATATAGCGCTAGCTTCCATATACAAAGCATCGTCAGTCATGCGTGTAAGTTTCGAAATTGTATAATTAAACAAAGCTTCATCTACTTTCATTTCTTTGTTTTTGTAGTAATGAGATAAAGCTGTTTTTACATTAAAAACTTTTATTATAAATGCTTTTCTAAATGCAACTTTAGCTTTTGTAATCTCTTTCGGATTTTTTTGTTTTGTTTCGTTGAAAGCCTTTAACATCCTAATAACATACAATAACTGATCGTTCCAATATGTAATATTTGCATTAGCTTGCCATACCGACTTATATTTTGTCATTATTTCGAAAACAACCTGAAACATTCTGAATTCTATCTCATCTAAATCATTCATAATAGTATTAAATTAGTTTTGATGTTAATTGATTTTTATTTTTTGGATATAGGTCAATATTTTATTGCAAAGATACTTTATTATATTTGTTTGCCAGGATATTTGTTTTGATAATTATGCTATTTTATTTATATGACTGTATATTAGTTCCATTATTTTAAATATTTTATTTGTTTGAAAATATATTTTATTTAAATGAAGACTTCTTAATAGCTTATGATGTAATTAAATATACGCTTGAAACAATAATTGTTTCGTTTGAAAAGTTTCAAACCAATAAAAGATGCTTTCAAACCAATAAAAGATGTCTTCAAACGAATAAAAGATGTCTTCAAACCAACAAAAGAT
>CAIWDQ010000287.1 GCA_903911455.1 uncultured bacterium | reverse complement strand
TGGAACTACAAGTTGAATATGTCCCATTCGTTCACGTCTAACTTTCTTTTCAGTCACTTCAACTCCACATCTATCGCAAACTATACCTTTATATCTAATGCGTTTATATTTCCCACAATGACATTCCCAGTCTTTTATAGGACCGAAAATTCTTTCACAAAATAAACCATCTCTTTCAGGTTTATATGTTCTATAATTTATAGTTTCAGGTTTAAGAACTTCACCTCTCGAACGTTCAAGTATTAATTCTGGAGATGATAGACTTATTGTTATTTGTGAAAACTCACTTTTAACAGTTGTATCTTTTCTAAAAGCCATATTTTTTTAATGTTATGAAAAAATTAAATTAATTTTAAATTAAATGTTTGCAAAGAACTTAAATATTAACTAGTCAAAAGTAATATTTAACCCTAAGCCCTTTAATTCATGTACTAAAACATTAAAAGATTCAGGAATTCCAGGTTTTGGCATATTATCACCTTTTACAATTGATTCATAAGCTTTAGCTCTACCAATAACATCGTCAGATTTTACAGTTAGAATTTCTTGTAAAATATTTGCAGCCCCAAATGCTTCAAGTGCCCAAACTTCCATTTCCCCAAAACGTTGACCTCCAAACTGAGCTTTTCCACCCAATGGTTGTTGGGTTATTAAAGAATAAGGACCAATTGAACGAGCATGCATTTTGTCATCAATCATATGATGCAATTTAAGCATGTAAATATAACCAACAGTTGCTGTTTGATCAAATCTTTCACCTGTACCTCCATCATATAAAAAGACTTTCCCATTTTCTGGTAATCCTGCTTTTTTCATATAATCATTTATCTGGTCAATAGTTGCTCCATCAAAAATTGGTGTAGAAAATTTTAACCCTAATTTAGCTCCAGCCCATCCTAAAACTGTTTCATAAATTTGACCAAGATTCATACGAGAAGGTACACCTAATGGATTTAAAACAATATCAACTGGTGTGCCATCTTCCAAGAAAGGCATATCTTCTTCACGTACAATTTTTGCAACAATTCCTTTGTTCCCGTGTCTACCAGCCATTTTATCACCAACTTTTAGCTTTCTCTTTTTTGCAATGTAAACTTTTGCCATTTGAACTATACCTGCAGGTAGATCATCACCAACAGTTGCAATAAATTTATTTCTAGAATATCTACCTAAAATTTCACGATTTTTTATACTGAAATTATTTAATAATTCTTTTATTAATTTATTTGTATCTTTATCAGATGTCCATTTGTCAGAATTAATATTATTAAAATCAACAGTAACTAAAATTTTTTGCGAAAATTTAATTTTCTTAGGAACAACTTCTTCTTTTAAGTTATTATATACACCTTGAGATATTTTAGAACTTAGAAGGACTAACAATTTATCAACTAATTTATTTTTTAAATCAGTTGTTTCTTTATTAAAATCCTTATCAATAGTTTTCATTATATCTTTGTCTTTATTTTTCGATTTCTTATCTTTAATTACCCTAGAAAATAATTTTTTAGAAATCACTATTCCTTTCATAGATGGAGGAGCTTTTAAAGACGCGTCTTTAACATCACCTGCTTTATCTCCAAATATAGCTCTTAACAATTTTTCTTCAGGAGTTGGATCTGATTCACCTTTTGGTGTAATTTTTCCAATCAAAATATCTCCTTCATTTACTTCTGCACCAATTCTAATTATCCCATTTTCATCTAGATCTTTTGTAGCTTCATTGCTAACATTTGGAATATCATTCGTCAGTTCTTCTAATCCCCTCTTTGTCTCTCTTACTTCTAAAGTAAATTCTTCTATATGAACAGAGGTAAAAATATCTTCTTTTACAACTTTTTCAGAAATAACAATAGCGTCTTCAAAATTATAGCCTTTCCAGGGCATAAAAGCTACCATTAAATTTTTACCTAAAGCTAATTCACCATCTTTTGTTGCATAACCTTCACATAAAACTTGACCCTTTTTTATCCTTTCACCTTTACGGACAATTGGGCGTAAATTTATAGAGGTATTTTGATTGGTTCGCATAAATTTAGTCAACTTATAATGTTTTAAATCTTCATCAAAACTAATAAGCCTTTCTTTTTCATTACGTGCATACTTAATGATAATTTCATCAGCATCAACATATTCAACTACACCGTCTACATCAGCATTTATCAGTACTCTTGAATCTCTTGCAACATTAGATTCAATACCAGTACCAACTATAGCTGTTTCAGGATTTAATAAAGGGACAGCTTGTCTCATCATATTAGATCCCATTAATGCACGATTAGCATCATCATGTTCAAGAAATGGGATTAATGATGCAGCAATTGATGCAATTTGGTTAGGAGATATATCTATTAAATTAACTTTTTCTCTCTCAACGATAGGATAATCTGCTAAATATCTTGCTTTTACTTTTTCAGCCGAGAAAGTACCATCGGTTGTTAAAGTAGTATTTGCTTGTGCAATAATTTTGTTCTCTTCTTCTTCAGCACTTAAATATATGTCATCTTCTCCTAAGGCCACTTTACCTTCATATACCCTCTTATAAGGAGTTTCTATAAACCCTAGTTTATTTATTTTTGCGTAAACACATAATGAAGATATCAGTCCAATATTTGGGCCTTCAGGTGTTTCAATTGTGCATAATCTACCGTAATGTGTATAATGAACATCTCTTACCTCAAAACCAGCTCTTTCTCTTGAAAGACCACCTGGTCCTAATGCAGATATTCGTCTTTTATGAGTAATCTCAGCTAATGGATTTGTTTGATCCATAAATTGAGAGAGTGCGTTTGTCCCAAAAAATGAGTTAATAACAGAAGATAATGTTTTCGCATTAATTAAATCAGTAGGTGTAAAAACTTCATTATCTCTTACGTTCATTCTTTCACGAATAGTTCTTGACATACGTGCAAGACCAACTCCAAATTGAGCATATAATTGTTCCCCGACTGTTCT
>CAIWDQ010000286.1 GCA_903911455.1 uncultured bacterium | reverse complement strand
ATTAGTAAAAATAGTATTCTTAATTTAATTCTTTGTATTTTTGCAGAAAATATTATATAAATAATAAAAAGAGGCTCTGCTTTCCGTGAAGAAATGATTATTAATTCTTCTCAAATCTGCGAAAGGTTCTGCTTTTTGTTGAGTACCCGATGTTGTTGTGCATATATTGCTGTAGTTACGACGGTACAAAACAAGTTTAAGTTCCAGCAATATTTGTAAAAAAAGTATTAATAATTAATTCAAGTAAAAATGGATGATTTTAAAGTTTATTTTCAAAGCATGGCTAACCGAGTTGTTACTACCGGTGCCGACAATCAGACAACAGTTGACCTTAACCCTGCTTTTAAAGATCAGATGGATGAGCTAGGAATTATGACTTCTGAAGCGGATGGCTATTTTGTAATAATCGGTGGCAAACACAACGACATTACTATTGAAAACGTTAAGATTAAGCGACTAGCTACTATGACATTTAGTGTTGCAGGTTCGCTTATGAGTGCATGTGGAGTTTCTATTGGTAATCCTGAGTTAATAGCTATGAAGCACAATACATTTCACTTTCTTTTTAAATCTAAACCAGAGGAACTTAAACCTATTTTAGTTGGTATGTTAAAACTTATTGATGATAATAAGTTACCATTGTTACCTTTTGGATTTAAGCTTCCTTATATTGCTGAACTTATAGCAATGAATGCAACGTATGTTGGCTCGGTTTTTGTTCCAAAAAATGCTATTGATGCAATTAAACATGCAAATGAAAAACTTGATGATGTTCATGCTCTTATGCAGGAACATTTTACTACTAAAATGGATCCTACTTCCAGATTTTTTAGCATAAATAATAATGATTATTATATGATTTATAAATCGGCTCGTAAGGTTACGCATCATCATATGCACAAAAAGATACCTATCCCTATTAATGCTACTACCGGTAATCTATATTTGAATATTGCCGAAAAACTTACAGGTATTAGTCTTGAAAATGTTACATTCTCATCATTAATTCTTAATTATATTGCTCAAAGTGATATAAATGGTGATATTAATTTCTTAAAAATAGTTCCAGGCGAATATCAAGGTACTTTAACTTTACCGGGTTATATTCCTATTGACTTTACTTTTACTATTAAAAAAGGCGAAGAAACAACTTTAGGGTTTATGATGGAAAAGATTTAGGACAATTAAGAATTAAAAATTAAGAATTACTAATATAAAGGCAATTATTTAGAGTCTCATCATTTTATGGTGGGGCTTTTTGTTTTTGTATTGTTTTTAATATAATTTTAATTCACAATTATTAATGTAGGATTTACTTTACTAAAAATTTAGTATTTGTACTACTCATATTTCAGGGTTTAGCCTCTTGCAAATTTAGTAAATATTTATTAATTTTGTGCGGATAAATATCGTTTATCTTATAACAATATGAAGCTGAATAATGATGAATATATTAATTACTCTTCTTGTGAAACTCTCCTAATTCACTTCACTTGCCGGATTAAACCCAAATGGCAAATTCTAATTTACATATATCATATTTTATTTTCAAATAACAAAAAAAGGAAAATTCATCTTTTTTTATCATTTGAATTTACCTATAATTCAATTCATCCAGTAAATTTAAAGTCTAATATAATAAAATTTAAGGAGGATTTTAATAAAATTCTAGCGTAAAGAAGCCGCTGCATCATACTCCTTTAAAAGAATGCAGCGGCGGTTAAACCACTTAACTAATTGCCTGGGTTGACATTTTTTTAAGTTAATAAAGGAGTTGGTGCAAAAATACAATAATTTTTGGAGTTCTACAGATCGGAAGAGGTCGTGTAGGGAAAGAGTGTTCAGAGCCGTGTAGATCT
>CAIWDQ010000285.1 GCA_903911455.1 uncultured bacterium | reverse complement strand
TATAGATGAATGAAAGATTTGAACACATATATATTGCCTTATAGAATATTGTTTTTTATAACAATCTTTGTTTTATGTGTCAATACTTCCTACTCCCAACCCTCATTACCACAACGATCAATTACTGTTACACCTGTACAAGCTATATGTTTTGGTACTTTAGCTGTTAATGCTTCTTCAGGAACAGTAAGTGTTGATTATTCAGGCAGTAGATTCTCATCCGGTGGGGTTACCTTATTGAATATGTCTCCATCTGCCCAACCTGCAATTTTCGAAATAAAACTATGTCAGGGTAGAAATGTGATTATTACTTATAGTGCCACTATAACATTATATGGGAGCAATGGAGGTACTTTAACAATGGATATTGGACCTACCGAAAAAGGAGGTTACGGTAGTATTTTTCCTACCCTTTCTGATTGCAATTTTATAACTCCACTTCGTGTTGGTGGCACCTTACATATACCTGCTAATGCTGTTCCAGGTAATTATACCGGAAGTTTTACCATTACTTTTAATCAGGAATAATGAATAATATTTTTCATATTCAAAAATCAACGTTAAAGAGTATTATACGATGAAAATATATGAAAAATGTTCAATTATTCTTAAAAGTTTAATACTTCTTCTATTTTTAGGAAATTTATCTTTAACTTCTGTTAAAGCTCAGGTTAAATTCATTGAAGTAAAGAAACCACCTGTTTTATCATACGATGATATTCCTGTATTATTAGTTATTGAAGGATATGGTAATTTTTATGTAGACATTATATATACCAATAATGATTTGCTTTATATCAATATACAGGATTTGTTCAAAGCAATAAAAGTTCCTTGTAATTTAGGAAGAAATGGAGATAGTATTAGCGGTTTTGTTGAGAATGAAAATAAAAAATATTTAATAGATTATAACAATAACCTTATTAAAGTAGGTGATAAAACTTTTAAATCAGAAAATGGTTTAATTAAGGAAATGGGATTCATGTACATGGAATCTTCTTTATTTGCTGAAGCATTTGGTATCATATTAACATTTAACTATAGATCGCTCTCAATGTTCTTGAAATCAAGCTTTGAATTACCTATTATTAAGGAAATGCGAATTGAGAAGATGAGAAGTAATATCTCCAGAATGAAAGGAGAAGAAAGTGTAGATACTGTGCTTCAAAGATCTTATCATCTTTTTAAACCGGGCACTTTAGATTGGTTTTTATCCTCTGTACAAACAGATAATTCATCAATAAATAATAATATCAGATTAAGTTTAGGTACAGAATTTCTATTTGGTGAAACAGATATAACATTTAATTATTATAATCAATATAAATTTGATGAACGACAATTATTTTATCAATGGAAATGGGTTGATAATAATAATCCTATAATTAAACAAGCTCAAGTTGGGAAAATTTATAACCAAACAATTTCATTTATAAGTACACCTGTATTAGGTGCTGTATTTAGAAATGCACCAACTACTATCAGAAAAGCTAATGGATATTATACCATAAACGATAAGACTGAGCCTAACTGGTCGATCGAACTTTACATTAATGATATATTGGTGGATTATACAAAGTCTGATGCATCAGGATTATTTACATTTAAGGTACCAATTATATATGGATATACTGTATTGAAATTGAAATTCTATGGCCCTATGGGTGAAGAACACGCTATTGCAATTATTGAAGGACTTGCAGAAAACGAAATGTGTTTGCCCTTTGCAATTGAAAGACTGCAT
>CAIWDQ010000284.1 GCA_903911455.1 uncultured bacterium | reverse complement strand
CACAAAGAATCCTATGGCATATGTATCAAGTACATCAACTCAATCAAATGTGTCAATGTTAACTCCCGGAACTACTAATCAACAAATAATGGGCTTCCAAATCGTGACATTAGGTAGTGCTAATCCTTTGGTATTATCTCAGATTAATTTTAATACTAATGGTACAACAAATTTAACTGATATTACTAATGTTAAATTATTCTCAACCGGATTAACAGGTACATTTGCAACTTCTTTAGTTTTAGATTCAACAACGAACCTTGGAAGTGGATCTTTCTCACTTAATGCATCAAGTTTAGTTCCTTTTTATTTATCTGAGGGAACCAATTATTTCTGGATAACTTATGATATAAATCCGAATGCTATTAATAATAATGTTGTAGATGCTCAATGTATTTCAATAACAGTTGATGGTATCCCAAGAACACCTTCAGTAACCAGTCCATATGGTAATAGAAAAATATTCTTACCAACAACAACAGTTATTTTTAGTGAGAATTTTGATGAAACTAACTTTAAAGTACCAACTGATATTGGATGGTATTGTCCACAAACCGGAAACTGGCAATGGCAACAGGATTCTAATATTGCTGGGTGGACTAATGGTACAGGAGCTTATACACCAACAGGTGCATTAAATACACCTCATTCTGCTCGCTACCATTCATATAGTATCACTACAAGCACTCCACTAGGTGAGTTTGTTTCACCTACTATTAATTGTTCTGTAAATCCTTTATTAAAGAAGCAACTAGATTTTTATTTAATTAAATCTAATGCAAGTGCAGGTAGTATGAATTTATATATTTCTTATGATAATGGTACTACCTGGAGTTCTAGTTTATTTAATATAGGTACAACAACTGCTATTGCTACCTGGACAAAATATACTGTTAATCTTGACACTACAACTTCTTCAACAGTAAAACTTAAATTTACGCCCGGATATTATTCATCATCTTATGGTGATATTGGTTTAGATCAAATTTCATTATATACTGTTAGTGATCCAAATCAGAATTATTTATCTTCAGGAGCAGCACAACCTGTAACAGCACCTATTATGGCAGGGATTTCAAATCAACAGGTTTTAACATTAAAAGTTGTAACACAGTATTCTCAAAATCCTTTAGCTGTAACTTCCTTTGATTTAAATACTCTCGGTTCAACAAATGCTTTAACTGATATTGATTCAGCTAAGATTTATTATACAGGTAACATAAGTACATTTGCAACTACAAACTTATTTGGAACAAAATCAAGTCCAACAGGTGGATTTTTAATTTCAGGTAATCAATCATTAAGAGCTGATACAAATTATTTCTGGTTGGTATATAATATTAAATCAACAGCAACTGAATTTAATGTGGTTGACGCACAATTTAATTCTGTTACAATTGGAGGTATACCTAGTGCTTCATTAGTTGTTTCACCTACAGGAACAAGAACTATCAGAAAACCATTTAATGGGACTTATACTATTAATAATCTTTTACCGACAAGTGGAAGCAACTATAATAATTTTGTAGATGCAATAACCGATCTTAATGCCATTGGAGCAACTGGTCCAACTTTATTTAATGTAATTGCCGGACAAACCTTTAGCATGAATATGTCTTCGGGTGGTTCTGGTTTAATTTTTACTTATAGAGGAACTGCTGCAGCTCCTATTACATTCAAGAAAAATGGCACTGGTAATAGTCCTGTGTTAGCTTTTACCGGAACATCAGGAACTACAGATAATGGTGTTTTATTTAATGGAGCTAGCTATATAACATTAGATGGGTTGAGAATAGTTGACGCAGGATCATCAACTTCAAATTATATTGAAAGAGGAATTGCATTATTACCTCTGTCAGCTAGTGTAGTTAACTCAAACATTACCATTCAGAATTGTGCTGTACAGATGACAAAGACTAATACTTCATCGTATTGTGTATATCAGTATTATAATGCTATAACTCCTACATCAGGGGGATGTAATAACTTTATACATTATTATAATGATTCTTTGATTAATTCTAATAGTGCTATGTATGTCTATGGTTCTGGTTCCGCTAATTATGATAAAAATACCGAAATAGGTAATTGCTATATAGGTAATATTGGAGGAAATGCTGTAGCAGTTTATATGACCTATGGATATTATCAGGATAGTATTCGTGTTTTTAATAATATTTTTAATAATATTACGAATACATCTACTATTTATGGGTATATGATTTATTTTAACAGAGCAAAAATATATAATAATACCTGGTCAAATATAACTAATACTTCTACAACTTATATTTGTTATCTTAGTTCTGCAAATTATTCTTACACTACTGATACTTTATGGGTTTATGGTAATAAAATTACGGGTATTACTAGTAGTAGTACAACTTATGGTTTTTATATGCCGAGTCCTTATGGAACTACAATGTTTTATAACAATGAAGTAAGTAATACTACTCATTCAAGTACAGGTTATATTTATCCAATATATAATTACACTACTACAGGAAGTAACATTAATATATTTAAAAATAAAGTGTACAACATAAAGAATACAGGAACTGGGTCAACTTATGGGGCATATTTATATAATGCAACTTCAGGTGCAATAATGAATGTATTTAATAATATGTGGTATGATATCAGTTGTCCTTCTAGTACAACTACAAATTATTGTATTTATGTGTCTTCATCTAATTCTCAACCAATAAGATTCTATAATAATACTATTCTTGTAAATTATACAAGTACTAATGCATCCAATATTTTCTATGGATTATATGCTTATAATTCTTCTTCATATACTAATGTACTTGATATTAGAAATAATATTATTGTAGTAAGACCAATTATGACTACTGGAACACGCTCAGCTTGTATTAATGCATCAGCTGCTTCTCCTTATTATCCATTCATGTCGTCTTGTAATAATAATTTATTATACGGAGGTACACCTAGTGCAAAGAATTTGATATTCTATGATGGTACAAATTCAGATCAAACTATATCTGCTTTTAAAACAAGAATGGCACCTAGAGAATCAAATGACGTTACTGATAGCGTTCCATTCGTTAATATTTATACACAACCTTTTGATGTTCATATTAAGACTAATGTTGTAACAAAAGCTGAAAGTCATGGACAAAGAATAACAACTCCAGTTGCTGTTAGTACTGATATTGATGGTGATCTTCGTCAGGGTGAAGTAGGATATTCTGGTACAGGTGTTACTCCTGATATTGGTGCAGATGAATTCAACGGTATAACAACTGATGATACTCCTCCTACAATAACTTACACTACTATTCCAAATCAAACAACGACAATAGGTGCAACTTTAAATAATGTTTCTATTGTTGATCCATTTACAGGTGTTAATGTAACTACTGCTAAACCAAGATTGTATTACAAGAAGTTTGCTAATGCAAATACTTATGTTGATAATACAAATGCAACTAATGGATGGAAATATGTAGAATCAACTGCAACTACTAACCCATTTAATTATTATCTTGATTTCTCTAAAATTTATGGTGGTGTTACTACCAGTGATACTATTATATATTTTATGGTTGCTCAGGATAATGCTACTCCAATTAATGTTGGAGGTGATGGTGCTATATTTACTGTTGCTCCTACAAGTACAAATTTATTATCCACAAACTTCCCTTTAACTGCAGGCTATAAATCATTTATTATTGCTTATCCGGTTAGTGGTAATTACAATGTTGGTACAACTTCAACTTATACTACATTAACTGGTGCGGGTGGTTTCTTTAATTTTGTAAATAATAATGTTGTTACAGGTGATGTTACTGTTTATATAAATACTAATACTGCTGAAACTGGAACTTATCAATTAAATGCTTTAGCAACAGAAGGCGTTGGTAATTATAAAATAACCATAAAGGCTGCAGATTCAACAACAGTTCCTAAGCTTTTATCCGGTTCTTATTCGGGTGGTTTAATTACTATAGCTGCATCTAATGTAATATTTGATGGTTCTATAAACGGAAATAGAATTAATTTACAAATAAAGAATACTTCTGCTTCATATTATGGATTCAACTACTTAAGTGGTGCAAACAATTGTACAATTAAATACTGCTGGATTTATGGAAGTGACTATAGTGCAAGCTATGGAATTTATTCAGTAAGTGGAGGTGTAAACAATTTGTCAATTATTAATGATAGTATTTCTAATTGTAAAAATGCTATTAATATCTCTGGTACCGTATTGGCTCCTGTTACTAATCTTACTATTTCAAATAATTTAGTTGGTACAATGAATAATAATACCGGTAAAAGAGTTCAGAATTATGGTATTTATTTAACTTATGTTAATGGTCTTACTGTTGATAATAATTTATTTACAATGCAAGTTCACTATGCTTCTGTTACTCCAAGAGCAATTTATTTGGGTACTTCAGTTAAGAATGCATCTATTACCCGAAACAATGTTCTAAAGTTAGCAAATAGTGATGGAACTAATTCGAATTATTATGGTGCAGCTGCTATTGAAGTAAGTACTGCTGATCCGGCAAGTAATATAACAATTGCTAATAATGTCTTAAATAATATTAGTGGATTTGGTACTACTACTTTAGGCTCTACTACAGTTGATGGTATCAGATTACTTGGTACTACAGGTGGTGTTAATATTTATAACAATACTATTAACATGTTTGGTAACGCTAGCCAGTATTATCCAACAGGTACAAGTCAGCAAATAAGTGCAGGTATTTATGTTGCTTCAACTGTAACTAATTTAGATATCAGAAACAATATTATTAATAATACAACAGTAGGTGTTCCTACAACTTCAAAGGCTTATGCAATTTATTCAGATGCACCTAAAACTGTATATACTAATATTGATTATAACGATTACTTTGTATCCGGTTCTCAAGGTGTGATAGGATATTTAGGTACTGATACAACAACATTAACTGGTTGGAGAAATAAAACATTAAAAGATGTTCATTCAATGTTTGCTGATCCAATATTTACGAGTACTTCTAATTTAGCTCCAAGCAAATGTCCTACTTCTCCGGTAGTTGGTGCAGGAACTTATATTGCTGCAGTACCAACAGATATTTTAAATAATAGTAGAAGTCCATTGAATTCAACTATTGGAGCTTATGAATTATCCTATGCTAAAAAGATGAATGTTGCGGCTATGTTGCAGGAATATTATACAGGAGCTGGTATGTTAATGAACCAAACATGGGATATGGATCCTAATTCTGGTGATATGTTTATTAAATTTGCAGCACCTGTAGTTGATACTATTCAGCTTCTGATTATGAGTCCAGCAACTATGGATCCTACAGATAATAGTACAGTTTTAGCTACTGCAGAATTCAAATATAATGCAATGAACCTCAATCAGAATGGTACTATTACTCCCGAAATATCATTACCTTTAGCAATGACAGGCTATCATTATATTGTTGTTAACCATCGAAACAGTATTCAAACCTGGAGCGATTCAGTTGATTTCTCTTGTCTGGCAGTAAACTATAACTTCTACACCCATCCTGTTTCTACATTGTTCCCTGGCAATATGCTTCCTGATAACAGTGGTGGTAATTACAATGGTTCAATAATCTGGGGTGGTGATATAGGTGATTTATATGCTCCATTTAGAGATGGAGTTATTAATATCTATGATTTATCAGCTGTGTTTGATGCTATCAACGATCCAACTGGTTTGTTAAGTTCCGGATATAGTCTACAGGATGTTAATGGTGATGGCGTTGTTAATATTTATGACTTATCAATGGTATTTGATAACCTTAATGCTGGTGCTTCAAGTGTAAATCCGGGTACTATTAAGAAGAAATAATAATGCTATAAACATTAAAAGTAAACTGTTTTTTTAAATAGTTTACTTTTAATAACTTT
>CAIWDQ010000283.1 GCA_903911455.1 uncultured bacterium | reverse complement strand
TCTGATAGCATTTGAAGGCTCTTTTTGCAAATAACATTTTGTAATATCCACTACTCTATCGAACAATAATGGAATATGAAATCCTAAAGCATTTGAATTAGCGATCAACTCATCCGTTTTAATTTCATCATCAAGTAACCAACGTTTACACGAAAATGTATACTCTAATTTATTACGATAATAAAAAGTGTTTTCTGAAGGAATGATAGGCATAATGGAAGAAACATCAATTTTGCCAATTCTTTTGAGATTATCTTCAACTTGTTTTTGCTTATAAAACAATTGTTCCAGATAATCCATGTTTTGCCATTTACAACCACCACATACACCAAAATGGCTGCAACTTACTTCAGCACGTTTTTCTGAGTATTTATGGAATTTTATTGCTTTTCCTTCAATAAAAGATTTTTTCTTTTTTACAATCTGGATATCCACTATATCACCGGGCACTACATGCGATACAAAAACCACAAGGTTGTTAACCCTTGCAACTGCCTTACCCTCACTACCTGCATCAATAATCTCAACGTTCTCATAAATCTCAGGCTCCCTTTGATATCTTTCCATATTGTAAATATTTAATAGAGTGCAAAAGTACTAAATTAATGTAAAGAAATATTGGAAACAATAATTATATCAATATTTTTACTCAAAATGATCTTTCAAAAGTGTTTTTTAGTATTAAAAAAATGAACTTATCTCTCTGTTTTGATAACAGTAAAGTATTTATTAAGTTTCAAAAAGTGTTTCTCAAATAATTCGTAACTAACTATAGGAACAATTATTGAAAGGAAAAAAATAATTAAGAAAAACAAATACATATTAATGATATGAAAACGCCACATTATTTGTTTTATAATGATTAACAATAGAATATTACCATACATATAAATACCATATGATACTTTACCAAGATAATGAACAAAACTTCGCTTTGGTAGAATATGTTTAAAACCAACATTAAAATTATAGTCTAATAAAAGAATTGCAATAATACTTATGTAAACATATTTCTTGAACCCTGCTAAAAACATACCATCCCAATTAGTAACAGGTTCAACGGAAAAAGCAACTATTAAGAGTAGCCATAAAAATAGTCGTATTTTATAATTGAGTTTAAAAGTAAAATGAGTTTTCTGGTAATAATATGCCCCTATTGCCCCAACTACTAAAACATCTATCCTACTAAGTGTATGTAAATATAATGTAAACCATGGGTGAGCCATTGTAGCGGCAGTATATAATCTAAAGCTAATACTACAAATAATTATTAGTACAAACATATACATCAACTTCTTTGTCGGGACTAAAGCAATAAGGAACGGCCAAAATAAATAAAAGTGTTCTTCAATGCAGATAGACCAAAAATGAGCAAAAGGATAAGTCCATTTCTGAGTTATAATAGTATCAAAGTTATTAATAAAAAGTATATTAACCCAATAATTAGGAGTTTCGCTACCTAACAATCTTATTAAAAAAGGAGTAATCGCAATTAAAAAGAAATACAAAGGCCATATCCTGAGCATTCTTCGCATCATAAATTTAAAGATATTCAATTTGCCGAATCTTCGTTTTTCTTCAAGAAGAATAAAAGTAAT
>CAIWDQ010000282.1 GCA_903911455.1 uncultured bacterium | reverse complement strand
TTCGTTCTTTAAATTCTAAAAGATCAAAATAAGAGGCATCTTCCCATTTTGATAAAATTTCTATATCAAAACCTAACTGTGAAACGTCTTGAAGTGAAATCCATTCTTCAGCAACCTCTTTTTTAATTAAAGGTGAGTTAAAAACCTTAGCTTCACCGATACCAATAACACGATCACCATATTGAGTAAGATCCAACACATCAGTAAAAACCTGCCCCTCTAATTCAGCAAACCATTGGTTATTAAGGTTTTGAAAACTGACTATCATCGATGATGGCACATCTGACAATTCCAGTTCAAATGTTTTCCATTTACAACATGGCAAACCAGCTTCAAGTTTTACACTTATGTCATTAATAAAACCCTGGAATTCTCCTGGTTTTTTGAACGTATAATCTTTATCTATTGCTGTTGAATTGCCGTGTGAGGTTAAAGAAAGATTTATACCTGTAATTTTTGTACCTTCCTCATTAAGACTAGGCTCTATATGAAACCTATAAAAGGTAATACCTGATGACGCAACCTGCTCCTCAAAGTCATGATCGTTAATTACTTTTTGAGCAGACTCACCAAGCACCATATAGGGGTTTTTAATGAGCAAAAGCGCTTTGTCACCAGCAACGTATCTTCCTGGTATACTTTTAACTGTTTCTAGTACAGACTTAACATCAGGATCAATAACGATATGATTTATTGTTCCATCCTCATTCAATACATCATATTGTTCTTGAACACTATCATACTGATCAAATGTTTTTATCCAGCTTGATGGCTGCTCATCAAACTCTGGTGCAATCTGAATAACCTTATCGTTACTAACTTCCGTTGTATTAAGCTTTAATTTTAATTGTTCTGGTTTGATAACAATTGTTTTCTCAAGTGAAGTATCCATAACAGCATTAGATTTTTTTGCATATTTCCTTATTTCAGACCAACACTCCTTATTGGTTTGTTCACCCGGTTCAACTCGTTTTTTATCATGAAATGATTTAATAGCCGACCAGCAATACCATGCACTTTCCGGCATTAAAAACATATCACCCTCAACATGAATAACGGCTCCCTTTCTTGCGGACACTGCCACTGATTTGCCTGATGGCAATAGCCAACTTCTAATACTTATGCTAAACCCATTGTCAGATAATCCACCAACACCGGTAATTTCAGGGCGTATAGCCAAAAGTTTAGGTAAATTAAAAAGCATTAAACTTTCTTTATGATCATCAATATCAGATGAAGCTAACTCATCTTGACTATATTCATGGAGAAACTTAAAAATCGTATCCCAAGAAATGAGCCATTGATCTAATTCTTGAGAAGCGTAACCTTCTTCTTCTAATTGCTGCAAATATAGATAAAGACTGTGAATTGATTTAGGCGATTTTTTTATATTGGCAAAAAGAGAGGTCGGAAAACTAATGCCCATTTCATCATATATGGGCTCAATGTTTGCATCTTTTGGCTGCTGTCTTGAGAATAAACTTGTGATCTTCATTTTATTTTTCTTAACTCAAAGATCTAACTTTAATTCGTTAATAAAATAATCACGGGACCTAGTCTCCCATTCACCTCGATGATGTATTGTGGTCTTGGCACTAGATTTAACTTTCAGCTCATCTCTATATTCTAAGTTACGCTTCACATCAAAAGGCTTGTTTTTATCATCATAAATATAACAAGCACTTCCCGTTTCAGAGAACTCAACAAACCAATAATCTTTAATACGAATGATAAATGCATTAACACTATTATTTGGTGGTCTTCGTAGTACACTTAATCTGGTTTTATTTGCATTCTTGAACTCTTCGAATTTATAAGATTTGTTCATATTTGCATCAATACCCATTACGATTCTTGTAAATGAAATATGATCAATAAAATCAAGCCAAAAGTCTAATCGTCTTTCATCGACATCACCGTCTGCCTCTCTTAATAACTTA
>CAIWDQ010000281.1 GCA_903911455.1 uncultured bacterium | reverse complement strand
TAAATAAATTTACATATTGTAAACTGTACTTCCCGTATGAAATACTTGTTATAATATCACTTATTCTGAAGAATAGAAACTTAAACATTTTACAATTGTATTTATTTAATTATTAAAGTTGCAAATATATGAAAATTTAAACTAGTACTTGTAATTTCCTAATTCTTTAAAATCAAAACTATTTATAAAGCTAACTTTCTGTGTATTTTCTGATTTAGCAAGACGAATAAAAACTTCAGCAGAATGTTTGTATTCATCATTTCTGTTTGCATCCATCAATAATAAATAACCCATTATCACATTACCAGCCATTTCTACAAGTCTTCTTGAATGGAAATCATAAACCTCTGGATTTTCCATTTCAGTAACTTTCTCAACTGTCTTAGCAAATTGATCTGTTAGCTTTACTAACATATGTTTTAAGTATTCAAATTCAGGTTTTATTGGCAATGCTTCCCATTCTTTCAATACTTTTAAATAAGCTCCACTACCTACACCACGTATAGCTGCAACAACTTGTAATTGTGAAGTACCTTCATATATAGTAGTAATACGAGCGTCTCTATAGATTCTTTCAATTGGGAAGTCTTTCATAAAACCGGTTCCCCCATGAATTTGTAAAGCATCATAAGCTATCTGATTACAATATTCACTCGAGAAAAGTTTTACTAATGGAGTAAAGATATCAGCATTACGCATATAATATTTCTGATCATTTCTTTCTTCAGAAGTTAAACTTCTTTCTTCAGCAATAATATTATAAGCTTTATAGACATCAACTAATCGAGAAGTTTCATAAAGTAAAGTTCTGATTGCATCAACCTTAACTTTCATATTAGTCAGCATCTCATAGATAGCAGGGTATTGAATAATAGCTTTGCCGAATTGTTCTCTTTCCATTGCATACTTTAATGCTTCTCTATAAGCAGCTTCAGCAATACCAACTGATTGAGCACCTACACCTAAACGAGCAGAGTTCATCAAAGACATTACATATTTAATAAGTCCTAACTTACGATCACCAACTAAAACTGCAGGAGCATCTGTAAATACCAACTCACATGTAGGAGAACCTTTTATGCCTAATTTATTTTCAATACGACGAACTGTCATTGCATTGTCTCTTCTATCATAAACAAATAGAGAAAGACCTCTTGCATCAGATGTACCTTCTTCCGAACGAGCTAATACTAACGAAACATCTGCATCACCATTAGTGATAAAACGCTTAACCCCGTTAAGTTTCCATACTGAATTCTTTTCATCATAAGTGGCTTTTAATTGTACAGCTTGCAAATCTGAACCTGCATCAGGCTCGGTTAGATCCATTGCAGCAGTAGCACCATTTTTAAATCTAGGTAAGAATAAATCTTTTACTTCTTCAGAAGCAAATTCATGAATAGTTTCAGCGCAATCTTGTAACCCCCATATATTAGAGAAACCAGCATCACCTCTTGATACTATTTCTGCAGCCATTACGTAAGGAACAATAGAGAAATTAAGACCACCATATTTGCGTGGTAACGACATTCCTATCAAACCAGCTTCAACTAAAGCATCATAGTTTTCTTGTGTACCTCTTGCATAATGTACTTCATTATTAACTAAAGTAGGACCATCATGATCAACAGATTCTGCATTTTCTGCAATAATATTACCAGTTATTTCGCCTACTATTTCAAGTACTTTATCATAATTATCTAAAGTATCTTCAAAATCAACAGGAGCGTAATCAAATAAGTCTTTGTCAGCAAAATTCCTTTCTTTCAGCCTTACTATTTTCTCCATTAAAGGATGCGTAAGATGGAATTTAAGATTTTCGTTGTCAGTATAAAAGTTTGCCATTGTTTCAGTTGTTTATTATTTTGAATTTGCTTTATAATATTTTATCATTTTAGGTACGATATCACTTACACTTCCTATTATAGTATAGTCAGCAATCTTATTGATAGGTGCTTTTGGATCATTATTAATAGATATAATCTTAGCACTCTGATCCATACCTGCTCTATGCTGAACAGCACCTGATATACCGCATGCAATATAAAGTTTAGGTCTTACAGTTACACCGGTTTGACCAATCTGACGGGCATGTTCTACATAACCTGCATCAACTGCAGCTCTTGAAGCACCAACCTCCCCTCCTATCACTTCAGCAAGATTAAAAAGTAAATCAAAGTTTTCTTTCGATCCTACTCCATAACCTCCGGCAATAATTATCTGAGCACCTTTAATATTTACTTTTTGTTGCTCAACATGTCTTTCAATAATCTCTAAAACAAAATCATCATCCGATGAAAGATATTGTTCTATATCTAAAACTTTAACTTCACCTTTAGTTGATTTAGATGTTATTTCTTTTTTCATAACACCTTCCCTAACTGTTGCCATTTGAGGGCGTGTATCAGGATTGATGATAGTTGCAATAATGTTTCCACCAAATGCAGGACGGATTTGATATAGCAAGTTCTTATATGTGGTTTGTGTCTTATTTTCGGTATGATCACCAATTTCTAAACTTGTACAGTCAGCTGTTAAACCGCATTTGAGAGCTGATGCTACTCTTGGTGCAAGATCTCTACCAATAGAAGTAGCTCCAAATAAAGCTATTTCAGGTTTTTCTTCTTTAAACAAATTAACAACTATTGCAGCATGTGGTAATGTTGTATAAGGAAACAAGCGTGTATCTTGTGCTATATGTATTACATCAACACCATAAGGGAATAATTGACTTTCAATATCAGTAATCTGGCTTCCTATTACTACGGCTTCCAGTTTAATGTTTAGTTCGTTAGCTAATTTGCGTCCTTTCGACAATAGTTCAAGACTTACATCTGCTATTGTACCTTCTTCCGTTATCTCGCAATAAACAAAAATATTATTCATATCGTTATTAATAGTTCTATTAAATAATTTGATTTATAATAAGATTAACCTATAATATGTGTTGATAACAACTCTTTTATTAAGAGTTCGATATCTTTATCAGAATCGGTTAGTAGCACTGAATCCTTTTGTTGTAAAACAACGTTCTCAATCTTCTTAACCTTTGTTGGTGAGCCTGATAAGCCTAACATTTCAACATCAGCATCCAGATCAGCTACTGTCCATTCGTCAATCTGAAGATAAGGTCTTTTATTATATAATTCGGTATAGTCGCGTGTCTCTTCCTGTAGTTCGGTTACAGTACGAGCATGTTTGTATTTCATTAGTAGTTTAGCGTTGCGGGCACGGCAATCAGGTGCTGAACTATGCACAGTTATCAATGCCGGAAGCGGTGATTTTACTACTTCGATCCCTCTTTCCAAACGGCGTTTAATCACTATATGATTTTCATCAACTTCGAGTAACTCTTCAGCATAAGTTATCTGAGGTATACCTAATTTTTCGGCTGCCTGAGGACCAACCTGTGCAGTATCACCATCTATAGCCTGACGACCTGAAATTACTAAATGATACGGAGCTAATTTCTTAATAGCAAGTGATATTGCATAAGAAGTAGCCAGGGTATCAGAACCTGCAAATTTACGGTCGGTAATCAGATAGCCTTTATCTGCACCGCGATATATTGATTCGCGAATGATTTCGGCGGCTCTCGGAGGCCCCATAGTTAAGATAATTACTTCAACATCGTTCCTCATTTTCTTAATTTGCAATGCCATTTCTAATGCGTTAAGATCTTCAGGATTGTAGATTGCAGGCAATGCCGCACGATTTACAGTTCCATCAGCTTTCATTGCATCTTTTCCAACATTCCTTGTATCAGGAACCTGTTTAGCTAAAACAACTATTCTAAAGCTCATTATTCAAATATTGATTTATTATGTTCTTAAAAAGTTTGCAAATGTACACATATTCGGGTTAATATCAAAAGAGAAGTTTCAATTAGTATTCTTTTTCTTTATTTTTAACAAATAGTAAAAAAATCATTAATTGAAGATAATTTATATTTTATAAAGAATATTAATGAAGCATTTTTAAGAATGAAAAGATTGATCTATTGTTTTTAGATATTGAAATGCCTGATTTAAATGGAATGCAGTTTCTAAGATCGCTCAAAGAGCAACCAATGGTTATCTTCATCACAGCCTATGATCAATATGCTGTTGAAGGTTTCAATCTAAATGCAGTTGATTATTTAAAAACCTATTGAGTTTGAAAGATTCTTTAAAGCTGTAAATAAAGCGTTTGATTACCATAAATTCATCAACAATCAGCATCAGTCGGAAGATAATTCTATATTTGTAAAATCAGATTATCAAATCAAAAAGATAAATGTAGATGATATTTCATATGTTGAAGGTTTGGATGATTATATTAAAATATATTGTGGTGAGGACTTTACGCTCTGCTTAATGACAATGAAACTGATATTAAGTAAGCTTCCAGCAAGTAAATTTATAAGAGTGCATCGTTCGTTTATTGTTTCAATTCCTCATATCAACTCAATTCAAAGAAACAGAATTAAAATTGGTGATAAATTAATTCCAATTAGTGAATCATATAATTCTGATTTCTTTCAAGTAATTGAGAAATAAAGAAAAAGACAAGATAAAACCTATAATATCATTCTAATTCCTGCAAATGTCCTGTTAACTATTGTTTGTAATGATGCACCGAAAAAAAAGAATTAGCCCTTATTTCTCATTAATGTGAATTACATCATAAATATTAGTATTTTTGTAGTAATAATTATGATCTGTTATATTTTGTTCAAACAATTTAAAATCTTTTAGATATGAAAAGTCTATCTTTTGTTAAAGTTTACTTTCTTATTGCCTTCTTTATAATATCAAATGTTATAATAGTAAAAGCTCAGTTCGCAAATGGTAATTTAGTTGTACTTAAAGTGGGTAATGGTACTGATGCACTTACCAGCTTTGGTAACGCATTATTCCTTCAGGAATATACTCCTACTGGTACGCTTGTTGGTACTGATTCAATTCCTGCTTCTGGATCTAACCCTGTTTGTATAAGTGGATCAGCTTCTTCCGAAGGACAATTGACAAGAAGTCCTGACAAATCAATAGTTACTTTTGCAGGATATAAAGTCGCTCCTCCTTATACTTCGGGTGTGGCAAGTACAACTTCAGCTGCTGTTAGTAGGGTTGTTATTAAAGTTGATTATAATAAAGTTATAACAACCAGTGCTAATACAGCATCTCAGTTTTCGGGTAATAATATCCGTTCTGCTGTTGGTGATGGTAGTAATAATTATTGGGCTGTTGGAGGTAATACAGGTGTTTATCACTTTGGAAGTACTGCTTCTGATACTGCTATTGTTTCAACAACTTCAACAAATATCCGTTATGTAGCTATTTTTAATTCTCAACTATATTATGTCACTGCCAAAGGTACTTACGGACTATATAAAGTAGGTACAGGTACTCCAACTACTACCGGACAAACTTCAACTAATATAATTGCTGTCGGAAATTCATTATCTCCTTATGCTTTTTCTATTAATTCAACTGAAGATACTTGTTATATTGCTATTGATAGCGTTACAACTACCGGTGGTGGTGTTCAGAAATGGATAAAGACTTCAGGCACATGGGCTCTTGCTTATACTTTAGGTCCCGGAAATTCTTCTTTGGCAGGATGCAGAAGTTTAACTGTTAGCTGGGGAGGTACTTATCCTATAATTTACGCAACTACTGCCGAAACTTCTTTTAATCGTCTTATAAAGATAATTGACAATGGTTCAACAGCTACTGCTACTACTTTAGCTACAGCTCCCACAGGTACTATTTTTAGAGGAGTTGATTTTGCTCCGGTTAATAATGTTGTTCAGACTGCTCCTGTTGTCAGCACTTTATCTAAATCAGGACTTACTTCTAACTCTGCTGTTTGTAATGGTGATTTAGTTTCTGAAGGCAACTCTCCAGTTACTGTAATGGGAATATGTTATGGAGCAAGTGCTAATCCTGATACTAATGGTTTACACACCTCAGTTACTGTTGCTCTTGGAAATTTCGTTAGCAATCTTTCTTCTCTAACATCTGGTGCTACATATCATTACAGAGCTTATGCTAAAAATGCAATTGGACTAACTTATGGTGCCGATTCTACATTTACTTTGCCTACTGCTGCAGTTGCTCCGGTTGTTTCAACAACTTCATATACTAATCTAACTCCTTTTACAGTAGATGTTACCGGCAATGTAACCAGCGATGGAGGAAATACAGTTACTGCCAGAGGCATTTGCTGGGGTACTACTGCAAATCCAACTGTTTCAGGTTCTCACTCTACTGAAGCTGGGACTACTGGTAGTTTCACTTCAAATATTACAGGTCTTACTCAAAATACACTTTATTATGCAAGAGCTTATGCTACCAATGGCATTGGAACTTCTTACGGTAATGCAGTAAGTTTTACAACTCCTAAATACATTCCTACTTATACAATAAATCAAGTTAAGAGTGTAAGTGCTCAGGGTGTGTCTGATTCTATTAATGTTTATTGCAGATTAACAGGAGTTGTTCATGGTTTAAATTATACATCTGTTGGGCTTTCTTTTTATATGTTAGATGCCACCGCAGGTATCAATATCTATAGTGCTTCTGCTACTTACGGATATACTGTTAGCGAAGGAGATAAAATAAGAGTAATCGGTAAAATCCAACAAACCCGTGGACTTATTCAAATACTTCCTGATTCAATTGTTAAGATATCTTCAGGAAATTCATTAAATACACCTCAAGTTGTTACTTCACTTAGTGATACTTATGAGTCTAATCTAATTAAAGTAAATGGACTTACATATATCACAGGATGGCCTACTATTGCCGGTCCTACTGCTACAGTTACTGCACTTAAAGGTACTGATACTATTACTATTGTTATCTATTCGCAATGTGCTTTGCAAGGCACTGCTGCACCTACTTCAGCATTTAATATTATAGGGCTCGAATCGCAGTATACTGCTAGTATAACTCCTCCTTTCCTTACGGGATATTTTATTTACCCACGTGGTTTAGCAGATCTTATTTCTTTAGTTAATGATATAAAAGCCGAACAAACTGCTGTTAACATCTATCCTAATCCTGCTAAAGGGATATTTAATGTTGTTACTAATACTAATAATAAAGTTGATATAAGTATTTATAATGCATTGGGAAGCTTAGTTTATAACATTTCTACTAATAAGCAATTAACTTCAATAGATATTTCTCAATATCCAAAAGGAGTTTATCTTATTAAGACTACTGATGTTAAAACTGCTGCATCGCATACTTCAAAACTCATCATCGAATAGACTAGTTTAATTTAATTTTAATAAAAGAGAAGCCTTCTTCAAGTATATTGACGAAGGCTTTTTTATTGATGAAGATGTTTTAATGGTAGTTTTTCTATTTATCAAAAGCTTGCTTATTAAATTAGTATTTCACAAGCTTATAAAGTATGATTTACTATTAATTTAAAACCAACAAATACAACTCAAATAAAAATGCCAGCATTTTAAGTTCTAGATGATAGTTAAAATCCATTTAAACAACCATTAGAGTTATTAAAAGCAACTACTTAAGTAGTAAGTTTACTTTCGTAAAAAGAAAAAGCTAGTTCCAAAGTATAAAATTGCTCTTCTGAGCGTCGGCGACGACGTAATTATGGTCGGCGACGACCTTCGGATGTAGAAAAAGGTAGTAACTCACTAGAAAGTTCTACATCTGAACGTCGGCGACGACGTAACTATGGTCGGCGACGACCTTCGGAAGTAGAAAGAGGTAGTAACTTACTAGAAAGTTCTACTTCGGAACGTCGACGACGACGTAAATATGTTCGACGACGACCTTCGGAAGTAGAAAAAGGTAGTAACTTACTAGAAAAAGGTACATCGGAAGAGCAATTTTTAACTTTAAAGTAAGAAACAGCTTTTGTATAAATGTAGTTTAGAGGCTTTAATGTATTTTAGCCATAAAAAGCAGGTATTTGTATATTTATTGATGATTTGTTAGAATGGAAATTACTAAAGTCTTCAAAAATTTAATATACTCGACTTCTATTTCAAGAGGTCGCACTTACTAATTTTACTGATAATATTGCTTAGGTTCGGGATACAAAGAGTTCAAAGCTTCAATAATGGAAATATTAAGCTAATAAAACAACTAATAAATAGGGTTTTATTACTATTTTATTAAAGAAACAATATTGAAATGAAGATTGCTTATTTTCTCACAGTTGTTGAGGATGCTCATATAGATATTGCCAGCCTTAAAAGTGTATTCGTTATCGTTTAGGTCTTTGTGATGTATCTCTAAAAGTTCGGCTTTAAGTTCTTTAACCGAATTATTGATGGTAAACATATTAGCAATATCCACATTCTTATAATCAGACTCCAGAATTTCATCTAAACATATAAAAGACTCGTTAATTTTCTCAAACATCTCGCCAAGATAATTCCTCATCGGTTGAGTAAACCATATCTTTTGCTTATTCTTAGCATCAATTTCATCTGCGACAAGCACAATAATTTCGCACATACTTTGCATTTGGTCATTTATGTGCTGCATCTCACTTATAAGCTTAGATTCATGATGGCTAAGGTTGTCTTCGGCTACTTTAGTTATGTAAGCATCAACAGTTTTATGTATTTTATCTGATATAGATTTATATTTAGCTACTTTCTCAATAAGTTTATCATATTTAAGCTCTTCTTTCTCTAAAAGAAGTCGTTGTAAAAGGAGAAACATCTTGGCCATACGTTTCCCGTAAAGGGCAATTTCTTTCTGAACAGGCTCAATATGTATCCCCGGCGACTGAAACATGATGGAATCAATGTACTTAAGCTTCGATTTCTCTCTTTTCTTGTTATTAGGTATTATTATATTTAATAGCTTCACTATTTTATTAATAAAACCTAAGTGCAAAACAGTATTAATGATATTAAAAACAGTATGAAACAAGCATAGAGAGAGCAGTAGAACATAGCTGTCGCTGAGCGCCGAATCTTTTGCAAAATAAATAACAATTTTATGTATTGTATTGATAAAAGGGTAGAAAACGGGCAACATCCATAGCACGCCAACGAATTTAAAAAGTGTATGTGCAAAGGCAGCACGCTTGGCAGGCCTGTTGGCAACTATAGCCGCAAGATTAGCAGTGATAGTAGTCCCGATATTTTCACCAAGGATTAAGGCAGCAGCCAAATCGTAAGGGATAACACCCTTCTGCGACAGTATAATAGTGAGCGTGATGGTGGCACTTGACGATTGTATGACGGCTGTAAGCACTGCTCCGAAAAGAATAAACATCAGTACAGGCTGATATTGATAAGTTGAAAACTTTGCAATGAAATTATAGATGCCGGGATCGCTTTGTATGTCTGGGAAAGCATTGATGAGGAAGCCTATACCAAGAAAAAGGATGGCAAAACCTATGATGAACTCACCCCACGACTTGCGGTTTTTGTGTTTAGAGAACATCAACGGCAAACTTAAGGCGATAAGCGGCAACATAAGTGTGGTAAGATTGAATTTTACTCCCAAAAGCGTAAGAAACCATATCTTAATGGTGGTCCCGATGGTGGCACCCATCATCACACCAAGTGATTCGGTGAGAGTAATTAAACCGGCGTTCACAAAACTGACAAGCATCACCGTAGTAGCTGATGAAGCCTGAATAATAGCTGTGATAAGTAAGCCTGAAAGAACTCCTTTTATACTACTTGATGTCATGGAGGCGAGAATCTTACGTAAGCCTTCGCCTGCAACTTTCTGCAATGCCTCACTCATAAGTTTCATCCCGTAAAGGAACAAACCTATGGAGCCCAGTATAGTGAATATTTTGTAAAACACTTCAAACATTTTACAAAAATAGTAATAAAGATTGATTACAAGCTAAACATTGCAATCTTTATGACGAAAAAAACTCTTATTTAAGAGCTTTCAGAATCTCATCAGTTGTACGTACCAAACCTATACGCGGGAATATTCTTGTAACTGCAAACTCATGATCAGTAGCTGTACGAGAAGCCATTGCATTAACTGCAAATATCATTTGATAACCTCTTTCGTAACCATCTCTTGCAGTAGATTCAACACCGTAATTAGTAGCGATACCACCAATAACTATTGTTTTAATACCCCTTCTACGCAACTGAAGATCAAGTTCGGTACCATAAAAAGCGCCCCATTGATGTTTAGTAATAAAGATATCATTTTTATCACTTTTAAGTTCAGCTACTATAGTTGACCAATCTTCAGGAAGAGGATTAGCTGAAGAAGTAAGAGGTTCATCAACTTGAGGACGCAATGCATCAGAGCGATCACTATTAAAAGCAACTCTAACTATAACAGCTGGAGCTTTATGCTGATGAAAAGCATCCAAAAGTAAATTAGAATTAGAAATAACTTCTGTAGAAGTATAAGGAGCAGTCGGCATAGCTACAATTCCCTTTTGTAAATCAATAAGTACAAGTGCAGTAGTTGCAGGGTCAATATTAAGTTCTTTATTCATATGATTAGTAGATTTAAGTCTTAAATTATTTTTATTATTAACACCATTTGCAGTGTTAAGTTTGCTTGCGAAGAAGATACATGGCACTAATAATATCAGCGCTATGACTGTTAAACGTAATGAGGCTTTTGTTTTCATTTGAGTTTCATTTAAAATTAAGAATCAAAGATACTATTTTTATTAATAATAATGAAATTAACATTATATTTTTTCAACTTTAGACACTTTAAGTACTTTAAGTAT
>CAIWDQ010000280.1 GCA_903911455.1 uncultured bacterium | reverse complement strand
TTCAACACCCAGAAGTATTGCTTTCTTCATTGCAAGTACTTCAAATATCTTAGAAGGAATTGCACCTTTAAAAAGATCTAATTTCTTTAAAGGAATAATAGCTATATCAATTGCTTTTAAAACTTTAGGGTATTCATTCTTCTTAACTGTATCAAAGAAAAAAACATTCTTCAATGCTTTCTCTTCTTTTATCTTAAGTAAATCATCTTTTACAGGACCGCTTCCAATAAAAACAAACTTAATTTTGTTATTATCCTTCAAAAATTCAGCTGCATACAACAAAGTTTCCAAGCCCTGCGCAAACCCTAATATACCTCCATAAAGAGCTATAAAATCATCATTATTAAACCCATTTTCTTCTCTCCATGATGATTGAATCTTATCAGCATTATAAATATCAATATCAACACCATTTTTCAACCAATAAACTTTCTTATTCGGGAAACGATCAGAAATATTCCTAACTATACCTTGTGTTTGCCCTGTTATAAGCTTTGATTTCCTGTAAAGAAACTCTTCTAATAATGTTGTTAACTTTAATAGAAACTTATTAGAGATTAATCCCAGCTTCTCAGCACTCTCCGGCCACAAATCTGAAACATTAAATATTAACTTTGCCCTTTTAAACCTTGATAATAAGTAAGCACTCATCCCAAGAAACAAAGGTGGTGACTCACACAATAAGTAATCCGATCTTTTTAGCTTAAAAATACCAAAAAGGAAGGAAGTAATTACAAAAGAGAAATAATTAAGCAATCGTAACACAATATTCTTCTTTTTCGAAACATATATCCAGGATCTATGAACAGTAATACCCTCAATTACTTCTTTATGATAAATCTTATATCTATACTCTTTATGTACCTCCATTTGAGGATAGTTAGGCATTGCAGTAAAAACAGTTACTTCAGCTCCTTTCTTCTTCAAACGAACAGCTAGCTCAAACAATCTATTTTGAGGTGCTCCTACTTCAGGAGGAAAATATTGTGTAAGTATAACTATTTTCAATGCTAAATAATATTAATTTTGATTCTTATAAAAATTAATCAACTTCTGCTGCTCAACTTCCCAATTGTATTTCTCTTCAATTAATCGTCTTCCATTCTTACCTAATTGCTCAGCATAATCTTTATTAACAAGCAGCTTATTAATCTCTTCTGCTATCTTATCTAAATCAAAAGGATCAACACAAAAGCCACAAGGACCTTCATTAATTATTGCTTTCCAAAGAGGAAAGTCTGATGCAATTACAGGTATTCCTGCTGCCATGTATTCAAATAACTTAATTGGAAGCGAATCAATATAACTTCTTAAAGGATGCAAAAGCATTAATCCTAAAATAGAACGATCAAGAATCTTCTTTATTTCATCTCTGTTAACAAACCCATAATCATTTACTTTATCCCAGCCTGATAACTTTTTCAGTTCTTCTTTATAGCTTTCTGGCGAATATATACCAGCTAAATTTAGCCTTGCATTAATTAGAGGAAGTAAGTTTATCATTTCTGTACCACCTCTTACATTAAATATCCCTCCTATATAACAAATTTCTTCTTTCTTATGCTCCCAATCAATTGGTTGATTGAATTCAGATAGTGAAGGATAATTACAAATGCTTATTGTATTTGGATTAATTTTTTTAAAACGACTTTCAATTACAGGAGTAGCTCCAATAATCCCTGAAAGTTTAGATGAATAATAATTCTCAATCTTTTCAACTAAATAGGAAACAAACTTCCTTAAGTAAACCGGAATATAATGCTTGCTAAGTATCTGACGAGGTAAGTCTTCATGTGCATCATACACTACTACTTTACCTTTCCTTTTTAACTTAACACCATAAGGTAAAAGCTCCGAATCGTGGAAATGATAAATGTCAGCATTTACATTTAAAGCTGCTTTATAAACCTCCTTTCGGGTCTTAAAGAGTCTTGAAAACCTAGATGAAGTATCCTTCTTAACAGATATGAAATTAACACCTTGCTCTTTATTATTTAAAGTACCGGTTGAAACCAGATAAACCTCAAAGCCGGCATTAGCCAACGCTATACATTCCTTATAAAAGATACGTATATCTTTTTCGGGATGCACTGATGTGAAATGACATACTTTAATTGGTGCCGACATTATATGTTTTCTCCCATATTGCAATGTTAAACAATCTCCATAATGTTCTGTTATTAATACCTTTTAAATCTTTATTAAGATAAGGTGCCAGAATAGCTGAAGACTTTATTTCTTTATAGAAAGATTCTTTATCAGCCAGCCAAATGTTTTCGGGTGCTTCGAAGCCAAACTTGTTTTTACGCCAGCTTATTTCTTTAGGCAGCTCTTTCTCAACTGCTTTCCTTAAGATATATTTAGTCCAACCCTTATTGATTTTAAACTGAATTGGTAAAGATAAAGACAATTCTACCAAACGATAATCAAGAAAAGGTAAACGCGCTTCAACTGCGTGATGCATAGAGTTTCTATCTTCGTATTTTAGTAAATGCGGCAGCTGAGTTTGTGTGATTTCTAGTTTCTGTAATTGAAATGGATTACGATAAGCATCTGCATTTGTTTTATAAGTTCCAAAATCAGCAATAGATAAAAGATCTTTATTCAAGAAAGAAAAACGCTTACGTGTAACTGATTCTCTTATCTTTGGATTACTAAAGTAAAACATATACTGAAGCAATTGCTTCTTTGTAAGTCGCGAATTATTTCCTGAATTAATAAAGGCCGGCAACTTATCAAAGGTTGGTAAACCAGAGATATATGCAGGATAATACCTTTCATACCCAAACAATGTTTCGTCACCACCTTGCCCGTCCAGCATTACTTTGCAACCTAATCTTGCAGCTTCCTGCATTACATAGTATTGCATAAATATTGAGGGACTACCGAATGGCTCTTCCTGAACTTTAATGACTTCTTTCAATCCATTGATAAAGTCTTCATTTGATGGTGTTACTACCTTCCAATCTAAACCTTTTGTTTTAGATACAATTTCCGCGAAAGCGGTTTCATCATTATTAATATCAGAAGATTGTGCAGTAATGGCTGTAAACTTTCCTTCGTTACTTTTGTGATAAAGTTCTGAGGCTATTGATGCAACATACGAACTATCAAGTCCGCCACTCAAACATGTGCCTACTTTTACATCCGAACGCAATCTAAGATTAATTGAACTGCTAAACATCTCAATAAAAGCATCAAGAGCATCTTTCTCAGTTATATTATGATAATCTATATTATCTTTTAAATCATAATAACGATGTGTAGTAATTTGATGTGAATGCAAATCATAAACCAGATAATGAGAAGCTTTAAGTTTATTTACACCTTGAAAAAAGCAATCGTCGCGGTGTTCTTCCATACCTAATATAAGATAATCGGCAAGTACTTGCATATTAGCTTTTGGCTTAAGCCCGGCAGTTAACAACTGACTTATTTCTGAACCAAATACCCATTTATTCCCCAGATCAGCAAAATAAAAAGGTTTTATACCAAAACGATCGCGTGAGCAAAATAATAAATTCTTCTTTTTATCATATAAAGCAAACGACCACATGCCATTAAATCTAGGCAAACAATCAAAACCCCATTCAATATAAGCAGCAATCAACACCTCCGAATCTGTATGAGTTTTAAATGAATAACCCTTATCAACTAATTCTTTTTTAATCTCAATATAATTATATATCTCACCATTAAAAACCAAAACATAATCATTATCATAAATTAAAGGTTGATGAGCATTTTCGCTAAGATCTATAATTGAAAGGCGGCGATGGCCAAGGGCAAGATTATCTTCAATAAAATAACCACTTGCATCAGGCCCACGATGTGCGATAACATCAGTAATACTGACAATATCAGACCTATTAATTACTTGATTTGATTTACTAACAATACCTGAGATTCCGCACATGTGATTACTTAATTTTCTGCAAATATACGAAAAATATACCTACCTACTAACATTCATTTGTAAAGTAATAATATTAAGCTCAATAAAAAAACATATATGACAATTATTAATAATCTCTTCAAAATAATAACCTAATTTGATGGATTAATTATGATATGTTCAGGCATAGACATGATTTATGAAGGCATAGACATGACTGACGATGGCATAGACATGACTGATGAAGGCATAGACATGACTGACGATGGCATAGACATGATTCATGAAGGCATAGACATGACTGATGAAGGCATAGACATGATTTATGAAGGCATAGACATGACTGATGAAGGCATAGACATGACTTGTCAAGTCATAGATATGACTTCGTAAATCATCCTTGGTAATATCATCACTCATTATATAATAGTCATTTACAAAGGTATTTTTTCTTTAATGAAATCATTCTTTAAATAAAGTCCATTAAATTGTTAAAAAAAATCAGTTATTTTTAATTAAAAATAAAATTCTATCTTCATAATGAAGCTTTAAATTTATAAAAGCATCATTAAACAAAAACAAATCATAAAAATAAATAAACAAAATAAAATTTTCATATAAAGAATTATTTAATAAAATAAATTCTGTATAAAGAGAATTATTTCTTACTTTTGTACTATTCTATTCATTAATTAAAAAAGTAGTTTATGAAAGTCTTTATCGTAAAGTTAATTGTTGTAGTTGCATTATTTACAGGTATAAACTGTAAAAGTTATGCACAACAAAAGGTGGATGTAAAAGAAAACGAACAGAAAATGCAATGGTTTGCCGACGCTAAACTTGGTATTTTCATCCATTGGGGCATATATGCAGTGCAGGGAACCTCGGAGTCGTGGGCTTTTCACAATAAACACATACTGCATAAGGACTATATGCAACAGATTAAAGGCTTTACGGCAAGTAAATACAATCCTGAATATTGGGCTGAATTAATTAAGCGAACGGGTGCCCGATACTGCGTCATCACTACCAAACATCACGACGGAGTTGCCTTGTACGATACTAAAATGAACAATCTCAGCATCCCGGCTAGGTCGCCAGCCAAACTCGATGTTTTAACTCCTTTTTATAATGCTTTGCGCAAAAACAATATTAAAGTAGGTAGTTATTTTTCACTTATTGATTGGTCGTATCCTGATTATCCGGGTTTTCTTAAAGATTCTTCAAGATATGATTCAAAAAAAGACACGATAAGATGGAATAAGTTTCTGAACTTTTGTCATGGTCAGATAAAAGAGATCACACATCAATTTAATCCTGATTTAATCTGGTTTGATGGAGATTGGGAACATTCGGCAGAAGAATGGAGAGCTCCATTTATACGTAAAATGATTCTGGATAACAATCCAAATACCATAATAAATGGTCGTTTGCAAGGATATGGAGATTATGATACTCCTGAGCAAAACTTCCCTGTTTCGCGCCCAAATCTCAAATATTGGGAGTTGTGTATGACTACCAATGAATCGTGGGGCTATCAGCCTAGTGATACTATTTATAAGACTCCCTACGAAATCATTACTATATTTGCAGATGCTATAAGTATGGGCGGTAATCTTTTGCTTGATATTGGCCCTAAAGAAGATGGCACCATACCTGCAGAACAGGAATACATTCTAAATGAACTAGGTAAATGGACTAGCAAACATAGTGAAGCTATTTTTAATACAGTTGGAGGTATGCCTCAAGGACATTTTTATGGACCCTCTACCCTATCAAAAGATTCTACTACGCTTTATCTTTTTATGCAAGGTAAAGTGAATGGTAATGTTATGATAAAAGGTTTATATGATGACATTAAAGAAGTTACAGTTGTAGGTTCAGGTAAGAAATTAAATCATAAAATAGTTGGTAAAATATCGTGGAGCAGTGTCCCTGGTTTAGTTTATATTGATGTTCCTCAGAATGTAAACGATGAATATATGACCGTAATAAAAGTTCAACTTAACAAACCAATTAAACTTTATAAAGGTAAAGGTGGTTTTAATTAAACTATTATAAATAATCAAACATTGGAATTTAAATTAACAACAGAATATTTCCCAACAGGTGATCAGCCGGAAGCAATTAAACAACTGGTTGAAGGTATTAATCGTGGGGATAAAGCTCAGACTTTACTAGGTGTAACAGGCTCAGGCAAAACGTTTACTATTGCCAATGTTATCCAACAAGTAAAGAAGCCTACTTTGGTTTTGAGTCACAATAAAACCTTAGCAGCACAATTGTATAATGAGTTTCTTCAGTTTTTTCCTGAGAATGCTGTTGAGTATTTTGTTTCCTATTATGATTATTATCAACCCGAAGCATTTATTCCCTCTACAAATACCTATATTGAAAAAGATCTTTCAATTAATGAAGAAATTGAAAAACTAAGGTTAAGTACTTCTTCTTCTTTGCTCTCATCACGTCGCGATATTATTGTTGTTTCGTCCGTTTCATGCATATATGGTATAGGTAATCCTGAAGATTTTTATACTAATATTATTGATATAAAAAAGGGGCAGATTGTTAGCAGAAATCAATTACTACATCTGTTTGTAAATAGTTTATATTCCAGAACAGAAGCTGATTTTTCAAGAGGTAATTTCAGAGTAAAAGGTGATACTGTTGATATTTTTCCTGCTTATCTTGATTTTGCTTATCGGATTTATTTTTTTGGTGATGAGATTGAAAATATTGAATCTTTTGAAGTAAGTAGTGGAGGCATTATTGCTGAATTTGAAGAGATAAAAGTCTTTCCAGCAAATATTTTTGTCACATCAAAAGAAAAGATTCAACATGCAATATATCAAATACAAGATGACTTATTAAAACAGATTGCTTATCTTAAAGAAAATGGCAAACATCTTGAAGCTAAAAGACTAGAAGATAGAGTTACTTATGATCTTGAAATGCTTCGAGAGTTAGGTTATTGTTCTGGTATTGAAAACTATTCACGCTATTTTGACGGTAGAGATCAGGGAACTCGTCCCTTCTGCCTACTTGATTATTTCCCTGATGATTACTTAATTATCATTGATGAGAGTCATGTTACTATTCCACAAATAAGAGCAATGTATGGAGGGGATCGTTCGCGTAAGCAAAACCTTGTTGAATATGGTTTCAGACTACCTTCTGCTATGGATAACAGGCCACTTAAGTTTGATGAGTTTGAAAGAATGATTAATCAGATTATCTTTGTAAGTGCTACTCCTGCTGATTACGAGTTACAAGCATCCGAAGGATTGATAGTTGAACAATTAATAAGGCCAACAGGATTATTAGAGCCAATAATTGAAGTCAGACCAAGTGTAAACCAAGTGGATGATCTTTTGGATGAGATTGAAAAAACTACAGGCAAAAATGAACGTACTTTAGTTACTACTCTTACAAAGCGAATGGCTGAAGAACTATCTAAATATATGACTAATCTAGGGATAAGGTGCAGATATATTCATTCAGAGGTTGATACCCTTGATAGGATTGAAATCATGCATGATTTAAGAACTGGTGTATTTGATGTACTTATTGGAGTTAATCTTTTGAGAGAAGGTCTTGACTTGCCCGAAGTGTCACTAGTTGCTATTCTGGATGCTGATAAGGAAGGCTTTCTTCGTTCAGAACGTTCCTTAACTCAAACTGCTGGTAGAGCTGCACGTAATGTTAACTCTAAAGTGATTATGTATGCAGATAAAATCACAGCTTCAATGCAGCAGACGATAGATGAAACAGATCGCAAAAGAGAAAAACAATTAAAATATAATTCTGATAACAACATCACTCCTACTCAGATAGTGAAGTCAACCAGTTCAAGCTTAACTCGTCAAACATCTAATGCAGATTTACCTAAACCATATATTGAAAGCGATAATCAAAGTATAGCAGCAGAACCTGTTTTAAAGTATATGGATAAGAAACAACTAACTAAGAGCCTTGATCTTTCAAGAAAAAATATGGAAAAAGCAGTTAAAGAATTAGATTTTGTGCAAGCAGCTAAATATAGAGATGTGCCAACCATTGGAGCTATAGGAGTCTCAGGTTGAGCATTAATAACAAAATCCTGAGACACAACAGAAGTACATCCAACACTATTAGTTACTTTATAATTGTATGTACCCGACATAATGCCA
>CAIWDQ010000279.1 GCA_903911455.1 uncultured bacterium | reverse complement strand
TAAATTGGTTTTTATTAAAACTTGAATTTTTATAGTTTTAACATTATATCTTTAATTAATCTTAAAAATATAATTTACTATTAAAAGCTTTTGTAATTTAGCAGCCTAAAAACATACATATATATTAATGTTAAACAGAAATATCATAATTAATTATTGTTTTTGAATGAGTAAAACCCGTAATTTAATTCTTTTTGTCTTATTTATATTTTGTTCATTAATTTCTAATGGTCAAAATGAAACTAATAGTCCACAATTTTATTTTGGAGGTTTTAATATGAACAATGGTTATGTATGGCCTCATTCACCTAGAATATCCTATATTAAAGCTGATGCAGAAGAATTTCAATTAAAAATTTATCAAAATATTCGTAATATTCCTGATTGGATAAATCCTTATAAAGCTACTAAATTTGGATATTCACTTACATATATTAATATTAACAACCCCCATTTAGGAGATGTGACGGGTTTAAGTATGTTTATAGAACCTATGTTGTATTCGTATAAAAAAATCCATTTATATACACATTTAAGTGCAGGCTTTTCTTATTCTTCTACATACTATAACAGGTTTACGAATGATTATAACTTATTAGTAAGCACTCCTGTTAGTTTCTTTTTTACCGGTAAACTTAATCTGGATTTTGATTTAACTGATAAGCTTTCTTTGGGCTTAAACTTTGGAATGTCTCATTGTTCGAATGCTGCGCTTATGTTACCTAATTTAGGTATGAATGTTGTTAATTATGGGGTTAATCTTGGATATAGAGTGTTTACAAAGAATACTCCATTAGTAAATATTCCAAAAATTCAGCCTTTTTGGGAAAAGAATATTTCAATAGGTTATGCTACCCGTAATTGCAATGAGAAAGACGATAAATATTATCATGTTTTTACTGCCGATCTTGAATTAAGCCGACATCTAAATACAAAGAATGCATTAAATATAAGTTTAAATTATTTACTAAGACAAGGAGAAATTAATGATAATTATTTTAAACCCGCATATAACAGCTATTATGGAATCGCTGTAGGGCATGAGTTATTTATCAAAAGGCTCTCATTGATCTCTCAATTAGGTATGTATATGTACGATACTAACGGAGATAAACATTTTTGGTATGCACGTTTGGGTGTTAGATATTATATAATGCATAACTTTTATACTAGTATTTTACTTACCAATCGCAAACAATCTGCTGATATTTTACAATTATCTTTTGGCTATTCTATTAAATAAGATTCTTTCTTAAAAAATATTACTTATCTAAACTCCTATTTATAAACGCACTTAGGAGAAACTTCAATAATTTTTTAAAAGTATAGTTTGTATATTAAAAAAAAGTAGTACTTTTGCAGCGGAGAGTTGGCAGAGTGGTCGATTGCGGCGGTCTTGAAAACCGTTGAACTGAGAGGTTCCGGGGGTTCGAATCCCTCACTCTCCGCGTAACGAATCAATAACATGGTTCGTTTTTTTATTTATACCAATCTTGATTTTATTAATCATCACGTTTTTATTACCTTAGTTTTCCTCTTGCCATTGATGCAAATGTTCCTAAAGCACATAGTATCGCAAAGATGATAAATGCTGTATGCGAACTTTCTAAGAATTTTGGATAATATTCAGGTGTTATCTTTACTTTACCAATGTATATTGTAAACAACAAAGTAACTATTCCAAAGCTTATTGATTGTCCTGTTAAACGCATGGTGCCTACCGAGGCAGATGCAACTCCATAAAATTTCCTTTCTACCGAACTCATTATAGCATTGGTGTTGGGCGACGAAAACAATGAGAATCCTAATCCAATTAGTACTAATGATAATACTATATATAATGTAGTAGTTTCGTAACCTAAGAATATAAAAGGTATCAGTCCTAACGTAGTCAATCCCATTCCAATTGATGCTAATACCTGAGGTTCTCTTTTATCTGAAAGTCTTCCTGCCAAAGGAGAAAATAGTGCCATTGTAATAGGTTGAGCTATCATTATTATGCCAGCTTTATCAGGAGTTAATCCTTTAATATAAAGCAGATACAAACTTAATAGATATCCTACGGCAAAAGTCGCACTATAATTGATAAATGCAGCCAGGTTTGACAATATGAATACTGTATTTTTTTTAAATCTACTTAAATCTAATATTGGTGAGCTTGACCGTTCTTCTAATTTTAAGAATAATATAAGTATGATAATCCCTGTAATTAAGAGTATAACTCCACTTAATTCTGACAATATTGAGAAACCATACATTACGCCAAACAAGCCGATCATATATATTACAGATCCTAATATGTCAAGTTTTTCTCCTTTAGCTTCTGCCCATTCTCCTTTTAATTTATAATAAATTAAGGGTACGATTAACAAACTAAATACAAAGCCTCCAAAGTATATAGATCGCCAGCCGAAGTAGTGAACCATGAAACCACCTATTACCGGACCTATTGATAAACCCAGATAAGTTGCTGCAAGATTGTATCCAAGCACTCTGCCTCTGTCAGATTGGGGATAAACTGATGATAAAATGGCAATACCAGTTGCAAATATCATTGCCGAACCAAAGCCTTGTAATGCTCTTGATATAATCAGGAAGTTATCATTTGTAGCTATTGCTGATAATAATGATGCTATACTAAATACTATCAAACCATAGTTATATATCTTTTTTCTTCCATATATATCAGCTATTTTTCCTATAGGAACTAAGAAGATTGCAGCTGTTACAAAGTACGATAGAGATACCCAGTTTAATTTTACTGCATTTAAAGAGAACTCTACTGCAATAGATTTGATTGCAATATTATTTGCCGATACAATAAAGGTTGTTAAAAAAGAGGAAAGTGTAGTTGCAAATAGGGCTATGCGTTTGCTTATGTTGGTATTGCCTGCTTCCATTTATATTATTTAAAGTTGATATGTAATTTTAGATATTTAAAGAACAAAAAATGCAATATTTAGTTTCGATTTTAAGGCATATACTTTGTCTTTTTATATATTCTTCATTCTTACAAAGCCAAATTCAAGCTTTTCGGAGGAGTTATTTACACTAATTTAATATGCATTATTCTGTTTTCAGTCATATCTATTTTAATAAAACTATAGTGAAAAGTCTAAATCCATTTAGTTTAAGTCTCAGTCTTTCCCTTTCTTAGTCTTTACTACAAATAAAATAATCATAGTTAATAAAAAATTATTGAATTATCCTTGCTTTTTCTCAATTAATTTAGTATATTTGTAAAAAACTTTAGTAATTAACATTAATAATATAAAGCCATGGAAAATTCAAACAACGTAGGAAAAGTAATCGGTGCATTACTTGCAGGAGCACTCGTAGGAGCTGCCATCGGAATATTGTTTGCACCTGATAGTGGTAAAAATACCCGTAATAAAATTGCAACAGGAGCTAAAGATCTGGCTGAAGATCTTAAGCAAAAGATGAAAGACGAAGCAAGTAAATTGCGTCGCAAAGCCAAAGACCTCGAAGATATGGTCGAAGAAAAGTTTCACGAAATGAAAGGTGATTCAAAGAATGAAGAAGCCCCTGATGCTTAAAAACAATGGAAGTGGTCAACCATGAATTTAAAGCCATCGGTTGACCACTTTATTTTTAATACCAAATAATACTAAAATGCAAGAGAATAAAAAAGTAGAAGAACTTACAGAGAGTGTAAAGAATTATGTAAACACTAATATTGAATTATTAAAACTTCAATTAACCGAACGTATCTCGGTAATTGCTCCTGGTTTATTAACTAGTTTAATACTCGCAATGATAGGGCTTATATTTATTTTGTTTTTAAGTATAGTTGCAGGATTTTACTTTTCAAAACTGTTAGGAGATTTCACATTAGGTTTTGGGATTATAGCAGGATTTTACCTTTTACTTGGAATCTTATTTCTTTTAGTTAAAAAGAATATAATTGAAAAGCCTTTACGGGATAAAATCATCAATAAAATCATAAATAAAGATTAATTTAAGTACTTTAATAAGTAAAAAAATGGAAAAGAAAGAAATCTCAAACTACTCTGAACTAACATTAAGGATTGAGTATTTGAAATTAGAAAAGATAAAGCAAGAAGAGGAACTTAAAGTTACATTCAAGGAATTTGTAAATACTTTAGATCCTATTCTGATGATGAAACAATCCCTGCACAAACTGGCTGAGGATAAAGAAGTGCAGGTAGATCTTACAAGAGTAGGAGTGAGCATTGGTGTAAATTATATTATCAATAAAATATTATACAAGAGCAATAACATTAAAGGCTTTTTAAGTTCTGTTTTGGTTAATTTATTGAGTACTGCATTAACAATCGAAAATATTTCCAAAATAATAAATGTAGTAACAAATTTTATTCATCCAACTGTTGACGAACAGAAAGAAGAAGAACAAAAAGAGAATGCTTAAAACATTATGCTGGGGTAAATAGATATTAATTGTTACAATACTATTTTTTTTTCTATCTGTGGACAGTATTGACAATTATGATTCTGCCAATAAAGTCCACATTGTCCTCCAAAATGATTTTGTTTATGTTATCTTCTTACGTATTGCTTTCTTTCTTCAATTTGTTGTAATAATATTTCGTAAGTATCAATAAAAGGTAAGTTTAATTTCTTAGATAATTTTACACCTAACTCTAAAGCATCATTATAATTATAACATTCTTTTACTAGTATTTTCTTTTTATCATTCGACTTAAGAATAATATCATACGTTTTTGTGTGTATATTTCTGGAAATAGATTGGTAATTCATGGTTTGTGATTCGTTAATATATTTTAATATTACTTTATCAAATTGATCGATAGTCTCCCATTTACCAATTTTGAAAATTAATAAATCGAAATATTCTTTTATTTGTCTTTTCTTTTCATCAATTAAAGTTCCTCGTATTGATAAAAAGAAAATTATTCCAAAATAGAGTATAAATACTTCAAGTATGAATGATGCTATTGAAAACCCACTTCTTATATTTGAAACAAAATTAAATACCCCAATAACTAATAAAACCATTCCTACATTTGAAATCATACCTTTAAATGTAGCTTTTAACGAATATTTAGTAACGTTCATGATTTTTGTTATTTAAATTGTTTTAAGAATGATTTTATTTTTATATTATTAAACGTTTCACAAAACTACAATATTATATTATACCAATCTCTTTTTTAATCAGAAATTATTTTCATTAAAAAATAAATTAATTTTAGAGAAAAATAAAATTAAGTGTTATGAAAAGATTTACAATGATTTAATTTAATAAAATTGCAATATAAAAAGTTTGAACATGCAACTCAAAAATAAATAATACGTAAAAAGTTTGTTTTTTGCATTATTTTTAAAAAATAATACGTAAAACGTTTTTAAAGCCCTGTGTTGAAAATAAATTTTACATAAAACGTTTATTTAGTCAAGT
>CAIWDQ010000278.1 GCA_903911455.1 uncultured bacterium | reverse complement strand
CTTCTATTTTCTACGTTAGGAATTTTAAAATAATTATCTTTGTACAAATAATGGCTATGAAGAAACTAATCATATTTTTACTGTTTATCAACATTCTACATTTTAGTGTGGATGCACAAAACAATAAGCCAGTAAGAGCAGAGATTGATGCAGGTAACTCTGATGAAAACATTTACAAAACAGTAAACCTTGGTAATAAAGGATTAATGGTTCTTTATAAGATCAATGAATTTCTGGATAGGAAAACTCAAAATTGGGTATTTACTTATTATGATGCTAACCTTACTAAACTCTGGACTAAAAAGATTCCCTTGAATGAGGATTATATTTATCAAAGATATTATTATACTAATGATACTTTATATATTTTACTTTTAACTTCTAATAGGAAAGCAGTAGAAGAAAATCTGAAAATATTAAAGTTTAGTTTAAGGAAGGGGTATTATAATTCAATAACCAGTAGTATTGCTGAAAAGCCTTCGCTTATTACTCTTGAAATTAATAAAGATAAGGCCTATTTCACAATAGAGAATAAAAATAATATTTTCCTTTATTATTTTGATCTTTTAAATGGGTTGAAGAAAGAAATCCAAATTGAAGGGAAAGATAACTCCTATGTAGAAAGTATGGCCCTTGATACTGTAAATAAAAAACTGTATGTGATTTCTAAATTAATTGTTTCAAAAAAAGAAAACATTTTCACTTTACGTACTTACAACCTTGAAGGTGTTGAATTATCTAAAACAGATTTACAGACTTTTGAAACAGATAAAAAGTTCATAACAGCTAATATTACTTTCACATCTGATTGGGATATAATAATTACTGGTTCTTATAATTTTACTGAATCCAAACCTGTTTATTATACTGAAGTAAATATTTTAGAAGCAACAGGAATGTACTTTACCAAATTTGAGAAAAATAATCAGACTAAACCTAAATATATTAGCTTTCTCTACTTCAATAATATTTATAAATACCTTAGTAAAAAGGAACTTGCTAAATACAATTCTTTACAGGAGGAAAAAAAGAAGAATAATAATAGCCTATCTTTAAATTACCTCTTACTCGAACACGATGTTATACATCATGACAATAAACTCATACTTCTTGCTGAAGCATTTTACCCTGAGTATCGAACAATTTCAAGTATGACTTATGATTATTATGGCAGAATGATTCCTACAACACGTACTGTTTTTGAAGGTTATAGATATACAAATGCTTTTATAATTTGCTTTGATAAAGATGGGAATGTAATTTGGAATCAACTATTCGACATTTGGAATATCTTAACGAAAGATTTGAAAGAGAAGGTAAGTTTAATGCAAAATGATAAAGATTATATAGTATCTTATAATAATGATGGTGAAATTGCTTATAAAATCTTTAATGATACAACTGTAGTTACTGAAGTAGATAATTTAAAAATTGAATTACCTTTTTCTAACGACAAAGTTGTAGATAATTTTTCGTCATCATTAGGGTTGTGGTATGATAATTATTACTTAGCTTTTGGATTACAGACTATAAAAAACAATTCTCTTGCTAATCGCAGCAAGAGAACTGTATTTTATTTAAATAAAATTGCATTTGAATAATGCAAGTCTCATTCAAGAAATCTTATTCCTTTAATTCGTTAGAAAGGCCAGAAATTGTTATCAAACCATACTTCTTCTTTCAACTCTTCATTTAATTTGTGTAATAATAAATGATGAGTTTTTTCCCAATCAGCTAGCATTTGGTAAAGTTCTTTTTCGTTAACGTCAGTTGATTCAACTGCTCTTTCTGAATAAATCTTAACTGCTTTGGTCTCGAAATCCATTGCTGCTGAAATTGCAGCTGCTTCAAAACTTGCTGCAGAAATTTGCTTTTTAACATCTTCTGTTAAAATCCTTAATACAGTTTCTTCATTAGGATTTTCGGCAGGCTTTTCGTTTTTCAAGAATTCATTAGTCTTAGTATAATGAATAAACTGCTTTGATAAGAACTTAATGTGTTCTTCTTCTTCTTCAGCCATCATTTCGAATATTTTTTTGGCTGCTTCACTATCCGTTTTTTCGGCAACGCTAGTGTAAAATGCTTTTCCTCTTCTTTCTAACAGTATAGCTTCTTTAAGTATATCTGTTGCTGTCTTGTTTTCCATAAATTATATGTTATGTATTTTGTTATTTTCTGACTCATTTTATTATTTGCAAAATTAAGTTTTAATTTTGAAACAATACTATATCTTTTGTAAAATTATAAATATTTTTTTTGAGTAAATATATTCTT
>CAIWDQ010000277.1 GCA_903911455.1 uncultured bacterium | reverse complement strand
TAATTTGTAATTTTGTGTTCTCATAAGTTTCAGATTTATTATTATTAATGTTATTTACTACAATACAAACTTAGTAATTATTTCTGAAACTTATTTTTTGCAAACATACGAACTTAAGTTTTTTTAAAAAAGATACCTTTATTCCTAAAAGGCTAACAGTCTAAACACCTAAATGCCTATTTCCATTCTTCTTTTTCGATCTTATCAATAAGAATTATTTTAAGATTGAAATACTTTTGAAACTTATAAAGCGTTTTATCATAATTAAAGAGTGAATATCAGACATTGTCATTAATATAAATACTCTTGTTATGAAAAAAATAGTTTTAAGTATCTTAATTTTGATAATAGGTTTTCTTACCTTTATTCAAATACAAGCACAAATTCCATGTGTACAACGTAAAACAGGCATTTTGGAAAATGATACTACCAAACTAAAAACTATTACTAACAAAAATATCCGTGAAGCCGACATAGCCTGGACTAAAAGGACATATAGCCTCATTAAATTTAAAGAAAAACGGAATAATATCTTTCAATATAAAAATAGTTTGGAATATGGGAAGTCAGGGTTTATTGATATTCTTTATTGTGCCTTACAAAATGTAATAATTAAAGCTTATGAAGACGAAAACTTTAAAATTCCTTATAATTATATTAAAATTGACTCTGTTCCTGAAGATAATCCTGACACTGGTATCCCAGAAACTCATATATCTATGAAAATATTTAATGCTAATGATATTGTAGCTTTAAAAATTAAAGAAGATTGGTTGATTGATAAGAATTTTAATTTGCTTGACGCAAGAATAATTGGTATTTGTCCCATGATAATTGAAAGAGATACCGCAGGCGACTTAGTTAGAACCAAAGAAATGTTCTGGATTTACTACCTTGACCTCCAAAAACTACTTGTTAATATTGATATTGTGAACCCATTAAAGCCTACTGAGAAAATAAGCTGGGATAGTATCTTCATAAAGCGAATTTTTACAAGCTCAATTGTAAAAGAATCAAATACAAGAGACCAAAATGTAACAGATTATCGCACTGGTCAGGATGCAATTATAGAATCAGATAAAATAAAGGGAACAACTCTGGATATGGATCAGGATTTGAAGGACAATTAACATCTAAAAACAATCATAAACAAATAAATATTATAAAAACTAAACCTAACAGGTTTTAAAAACCTGTTAGGTTTATATCTTATTAAGTATGCATTCCTGACAAGATGAAAAACATGTCAGGAAATTGAATAATTATTTTCCTAATAGCCTAATAGTCTAAACTCCTAAAAGCCTTTATCCTACTATGATAAACTTACTTACACATTAAATCTTATATGTAAGATATCACCATCGCAAACTACATAACTTTTACCTTCAACTGCAAGCTTACCGGCTTCTTTTACTTTTACTTCTGTCCTATATTTAATTAAATCATCATATTTAGTAACTTCAGCACGGATAAATCCTCTTTCAAGATCGCTATGTATTGCACCAGCAGCCTGTGGTGCAGTCATTCCTTTGTGAATAGTCCAGGCACGGTTTTCTTTTCCACCAACAGTAAAAAAAGAAATAAGATTAAGCATCTTATATGCCGAACGAATCATAATATTAACACCAGGTTCTGTCAATCCATAGTCCTGAAGAAAAGCAATTCTATCTTCTTCGCTCTCCAGTTCTGCAATTTCTGCTTCTAATGCACCTGCAATTATAACAACTTCGGTATTTTCATTTTTAACTGCTTCCTTAACCGCATCTACATATTTATTACCTGTCAATGCCGACTTCTCATCTACATTACATACATACATTACAGGCTTTTCGGTAAGCAAAAACATATCATTCACCCACTTTTTATCATCTTCCGATACATCAAGTGTGCGAACGTTCTCCATATTCTCCAAATGTTTCTTATATTTTGCAAGAACATCTAAACCATGTTTGGCATCTTTATCACCTGCTTTAGCTCCTTTTTCAGTACGTTGAATTTTTCGTTCAATAACTTCCAAATCTTTAACCTGAAGTTCAAATTCTATAATTTCTTTATCCCTTACAGGATCAATAGAGCCTTCAACATGAGCTAAATTTTCATCATCAAAACATCTTAACACATGAATAATAGCATCAGTCTGACGAATATCAGCAAGAAAAGCATTACCTACACCTTCACCATGAGATGCTCCCTTTGCAAGCCCGGGAATATCTACAATATCTACAGTAGCAAGAACTACTTTTTCAGCTTTTATAACTTTATCCAGCTCAAACAACCTCTGATCAGGGATATTAGCTATACCCATGTTAGATTTATTGGTACTATATGCAAAATTTGTAGTTTCTGCCTTAGTATTAGAAATACAATTGAAAATAGTTGTTTTACCAACATTCGTTAAACCGACGATACCGCATTTTAAACCCATACTTATTTACTATTAAAAATGATTTGCAAAAGTAATTAAATTATTTGTCTTTTTTAAAGATGATTTTTTAAGGGTAAGACTATCTCTAGATAAAACAAAAGCCTGCTTATTAGGCAGGCTTTTATTAAAAAGTGAAATATTATTAATATTTACTTTTGATTTCTTTTATTGACTTACAACAAATTTCTTTCTAATAAAACCTTTTTCAGTTTCAACTTCAATAAAGTAAGCTCCATTTGTGAAATTAGAAGTGTTTACTTTATAAGTTTTAGATTTAACTTCAGCATTAAAAACAATTTGTCCGACAAGATTATAAACTTTTATAGTTTTCATCATAGAAGACACTTCTACAGTTAATTCATTTTTAACAGGGTTAGGATATAGGCGAAACATTGATTCATTATCCAGCTCATTTATACCAACAGTTTTAGTTCCATAAATAATGAATGGAAATCCTTGAGGATAAGCTAAAGTTGTTATTGAACTATCTACAACTTTAGACCAAATACCATCAATTAATTGCATTGCATTTCCGGTTGAATCCTGTCCTGTTATAGTAATAGGTGGTTGCCATGGCCCTGTTAGTGAAGCACTCCCCGTAGCCTGCCAATCTAACCAATATGTTCCATTAGTTAATGTTAAATTAGTAGTAGAACATACGTTACGGTAGATAGGGCGTGCATAACTTGTAGGTGAAGTATAATCTGTTCTGAAGATAGTTGAAAAATAAGAATTAGTTAAGATATTAGTTGTAGTATCTCCCCAAACAATTGTAGAAGAACCAGGAATACCATTCCATATTCTTAAAGTATAAGCAGTAAAAGGCGATGTAGTAGTGGAAGAAAGTGTTTGAAATCCAAAAAATACTATTGAATCAATATGCCAATTGACATCTATTATTTTTAAATCGTCAGCAACTCGCACATAAGCTTGTTTTCCACATCCAAATCCATAGCTTGTTAACGAAGTATCTGTTATTTCACTAAAATAAACTCCCGGATAATTATTGTTTTGGTAATTAATTAACGGACCATTATCAACTAATACTGTTCCTTTTGGAACTTGTGCAAAAATAATTGATACAAAAAGCATTGTTATGGTAACTGAAAGGATATTTTTCATAGTTTTAAATAAACATTGATAAATTACAGTTTAATATTCTAAATTAATTTTCGGCAAAGTTAGTTATAATTTATAAGTGGGCTTAGATTTCGACAATAATAATTGTTAATTAATCCATAATATTAATATAATTTCAAAGAAATCTTACTTACAATAGTCATCATACTTGCTTACTGCTTCCTGATAGCCCATATCAGCGGCAGCTTTTAGATCTTTACAAGCACCTGATTTATCATTCTTATTGCTTTTGATCCCTCCTCTTAAAAAATAGGCTTCTCCATCAGGTTTAAGTTTCAATGCCTGATTAAGATCTTCTAATGCAAGGTCATATTTCTTCTGATTTATATACATTTTTGCCCTTGCGATATAAGCATTTGCATTATCCGGATTGATTGCCAGCGCTTTTTTATAATCCATTATAGCTAGTTGCGCCTTATTTTGCCTTACAAATATATTTGCACGCATTATCAAAGCCTCTTCGTTGGCTCTGTCGGTGTTAATTACCTTCGAAAAGTCTTTAAGGGCAGCTTCATTATTGTTAAGGGCATAATAACATTTACCACGCTTAACAAGATGATCGGAATTGGTTGATTTAAACTCTTCTATCAACTTAGTGAAATCAGTAATTGCTTCATTATATTTCTTTGACTGATAATAAGCATCTGCACGTTTGTATAATGCTTCTTTAGGTTTATAATTTAATTGAATGGCTTTAGTAAAATCGCTGATAGCTGCCTCCGGTTTCCCAAAACTAAAATTATAAATGCCTCTTTCGTAATATGCTTCCGCAAAATCGGGCTTCATCTCTATCGCTTTCGAGTAATCTTTCGCCGCTTCCTGCTTTTTCTTTATCTTATTATAGGCTTTAGCCCTTTTAAGATAAAGAGAAGCATCATTATTACGAATACTAATCGTTTTGTTATAATCACTTATAGCGGCATCGTAGTTTTTGGTGGCAATATTGAGCTCAGCCCTCTTAATATAGGCATCAACGAAGTTAGGTTTTAAAGATATACATTTATTAAGATCGGCAGTTGCTTTTTCATATTCCTCTTGATCCAGATAAAGCATACCTCTGTAATAATAAGGCAGATGATAGTCTTTATTTTTAGCAATAGCTGAGTTATAATCTTTGAGTGCCTCGGCATTTTTGTCGGTTGAATAAAAACAATATCCCCTTTCGGTGAAGGCTTCGTAATAAAAAGGACTCTTATCAATAACTTTGGTAAACAATTCAATCGCTTCGGTATATTTAGCATCCTTTTCCATAGCCAAACCGTTGTTATATAGCTCGGCAGACGACTGTGCATTGCCTTTATCTATAAATAATAAAATAAAAATAAAGCATATTAATGCTGTAATGTTCCTCATTTGTTGTATTTTTGTAGAAATTTTTAAAGTAGTATCCATGCTTAGTGATGAAATTGCAAAAATAAGGAAAGATTATAAGAAATACCAGTTGTTGGAGCAGAATATTGAATCGGATCCTTATAAACAATTCGGTAAATGGTGGCAAGAGGCTCTGAATGCCGAAGTTGAAGAGCCTAATGCTATGGCTTTAGCTACCATTTCTACCAAAGGTTATCCTACTAATCGTATTGTTTTGATGAAAGGTTTTGATGAGAAAGGTTTTGTTTTTTATACTAATTATGAAGGGCGAAAAGGGAGGCATATTAAGAAGCATCATGATGTGGCACTGGTGCTTTTCTGGAAAGAATTGGAGCGTCAGGTACGTATTGAGGGCTATGTTGAGAAAGTATCGGCAAAAGAATCGGACGAATACTTTGCTAGTCGTCCTCTTGAGAGTCAAATCAGTGCAAGTATCAGCGAACAAAGTGCTGAAATTCCAGATAGAAACATGCTTGAGATGCTTAGAGATATGTTTATTAGGAAACAAGGCGACAAACCAATAAAAAGGCCTGAACATTGGGGTGGTTATCGCGTTATACCTCGCAGAATAGAGTTTTGGCAAGGAAGAGAGAATCGTTTACACGACCGTTTTAAGTATTGTAGTAAGAATAATAAGGATTGGAAGATAAAAAGAATGGCGCCATAGGGGCAAAATTACGAATTACGAATTACGAATTACGATAAAATTTAATAAAAGTATGAATCAGGCTCCTCTCCTTTTAGGAGAGGCGGGGGTGAGGTTATAAAAATTAAGAATTTTAAAACAATAATGGCTAATCAAATAAGAATTAAGAACAAAAAGGCTGCTTTTGAGTACTTTCTGGTTGAGGAATATTCGTGTGGGATGCAGTTAACCGGCACAGAAATCAAATCTATTAGGGAAGGTAAGGCTAATCTTACCGATTCGTATTGCTCTTTTACGGGTACTGAGCTTTTTGTTCGCAATCTTCACGTTGCTGAATACACTTTCGGAACTCATTATAACCATGAGCCTAAAAGAGATCGCAAACTTTTGCTTACTAAAAGAGAACTTAAAAAGTTATTGACAAAAACTAAAGAAAAAGGTTTGACTATCATCCCTATTCTTCTTTATATTAATGATAAAGGCTTGGCTAAGCTGGATATAGCTTTGGCTAAAGGGAAGAAATTGTATGATAAACGAGAAACTCTTAAAACTAAGGATTCAAAAAGAGAAATGGATCGCTCTAAAAGTGCTGAATAAGAATACAAATTAACAATTAATAATTAACAATTAATAATTATAAAAGCAGAATTAATAATTAACAATTAACAATTAATAATTCGGGATCAAATATTAATTGTTAATTGTTTAGGTGTTAATTATTTTTTTGATGTAAGTAGGATTTTTGTAATTATTTTGCAAATTTCTTCGGCATCATTTATCAAACTCTGAGTTTCTTTTGCTATTAAATAATCTGTTGCAGCCAATAATTTTATCCAATACATAGTTTCTCTGGCTTCTTTATACGATATACTTAATTTTGCAATAAAATCAGCTCTGGATTGTCCGCCTAATGATTCTTCAATGTTTGCTCCTATTGATGTTCCGCTTTTTAATAATTGCTTTGACAGAATAAATTCTTTCTTTTCATAAATTAAATATTTATAAGCTTTAATAATACGTATTGCAAATGCAAAACTCTTATCTTGAATTACATTATCTGTCTTCATCATGATTAC
>CAIWDQ010000276.1 GCA_903911455.1 uncultured bacterium | reverse complement strand
TGTTTTAGCAGCGTAGCTGCGTTCTATTTGTAGAAAATTGGAGTTTTGTAGTTTCTTAAATCTGAGTATCTGCGACCTAATGACATCTCCTAAATCCTCTCCAAAGGAGAGGACTTAAAGAAAAAATACATCAATAATATTTCTATTGAGATTTATCCTCTACGAGGAATCTTTTTAATAAATATCATAATAATTGAAACGTTTTTGCTTTTATTGCGTCTTATTATATATCTTTGTATCCTTATAACTGAATCATGAGAACAAGAATACTAGTCTTATTATTTCTCGTTTCGTTTACTTTGTTTGCAGGCAACAACAAAGCAGACAAAGCTACCGAAGCCAAGGCTAAGGCATGGGTTAAAAATCAGCAATTAGAATTTATTGAAAACAAAGGACAGTTCACCACCACCGAAGGCAAGCCAGCCGATAATGTTTTGTTTAAGACATCATTTGGTAGCTGTGATATCTATATTACAGATAAAGGCATAAGCTACGTCTTTATTAAATTTGAAGAAAAAGAAGAAGTAGAAGAAAGTAACGAAGCAAAAGAAACTTATCAAAATTCAGCAAAATCAACGCATGTCTCACTCCCCTCTCCTCATAGGAGAGGGGCTGGGGGTGTGGACAAAGGAGGCGGGGGTGAAGTCAAAGAAGAAGACGAAAACAAAAATATATTGTATTATCGTTTAGATATGGATTTAGTGGGAGCTAACATCACTAAAGACAATATAATTAAAGAAGAAGAAAGCCCCCAAGGACATTATAATTATTTCTATCCCCATTGCCCCGAAGGTATTTATGATGTAAAAGGTTTTGGTAAGATAACAATAAAGAACATCTATAAAGGAATTGACTGGGTTATTTATACCAATAAAAATAATAAAGAACACCCATTAAAGTACGATTTCATTATTCATCCCGAAGCCAATTATAAAGACATTAAAATTAAATACCTAAATGCACAATCTATTTCTTTATTAGATAAAGATACCAAACTAAAGATCCAAACCATAGCAGGTAACATTGAAGAAGGCAACATTTATACATACCAAAATAATAAAGAAAAAGAAATACAAAGTAAATACATTATTAATAATGACAGTACTATTTCTTTTACTATTAATGATTATGATAAAACCCAAGATTTAGTTATTGATCCTTTAGTGTGGGCTACATATTATGGTGGTAGTTTTAACGATGGTTTTGTTTCAATTTGTGTTGATAGCACAGATAATATTTTGATAACAGGATATTCTAGTTCATTAGATTTTCCAACTCAACAAATGACTGGTGCTTTCTGGCAAGCTATTGAGATTTATTGCGATATCACAATATTAAAATTCAACAATATAGGTGTTAGACTATGGGCAACTTATTATGGTGGTAGTAACTATGATTATAGCAATTCAATTTGTATAGATAGCCATTATGATATTTATATTTTGGGATATACAAGTTCTACAAATATGCCTGTTCAACAATTAGCCGGAGCATATTGGCAACCGACTAGTTCTGGAATTGATGATTTGTTTATAATTAAATTCAATAACCAAGGTATTAGAATGTGGGCAACTTATTATGGTGGTAGTTTAAAAGAAATAAGCCTCTCAATTTGTGTTGATAGTCAGGATGATATTTATATTCTAGGACTCACACTTTCTACAGATATTCCAACTCAGCAATTAACAGGAGCATATTGGCAAGCATCTTATGGTGGTGGACACGGAGATTATTTTATATTAAAGTTTAATGATCTTGGGATAAGACAATGGGCTACTTATTATGGTGGAAGTGGAGATGAATGGATAGGTAGTTTATGGATAAATGGAGACATTTGTATTGATAAAATTGATAATGTTTATATAACCGGTGGAACAAAATCAACAAATCTCCCTTTACAACAACTAATTGGATCCTTTTGGCAGCCTACTTTTGCTGGATTTAGTGATGCGTTTATATTAAAATTTAATAGTCAAGGTGTAAGATTGTGGGCAACTTATTATGGTGGTAGTTTAGAAGATATTGGGAATTCAATATGTTTTGATAGTCAAAACAACTTATATATTACGGGATATACTCGTTCTTTAAATTTTCCAACTCAACAATTAACAGGAGCATATTGGCAAGGTGTTACAGGAGGAATGTATGATGCTTTTATATTAAAATTCAATAATCAAGGAATTAGACAATGGGCTACTTATTATGGTGGAAATGATGATGATTATCTTAATGATTTAAGTGGAAATTATATTTTTTCTGATAAGCATGATAATATATATGTAACGGGGTCAACAGAATCAACAAATTTCCCAACTCAACAGTTAATAGGTGAATATTGGCAACCAATATATTCTGGTGGATTCGGTGATGCTTTTATATTAATGTTCAACAAACAAGGTGCAAGAAAATATGCAACTTACTATGGAAGCAGTTATAAAGATTTTGGTAGAGATATAACTGTTGATAATAATAATAATATATATTTCATAGGTGAATGGCTAGATACAGGTGCATATACAATTAATCCAGGAAATGGCGCTTATTTTGACAGTAGTTGGTGTGCTATGGATGATAGTTTTATATTGAAAATTACTTCTCCTTGCATAGTAGATTGTCCCACGACATTACAAACTAATAGAAATAATATATGTGCAAATGATACTGGTACTATCACATTAATTGCAATAGGAGGAACTGGTGATACATTAAAATGGTATAAAGTAGCTTATGGACTAACTTATATTGGTAAAGATTCTATAATAACTATCCCATCACCTACACAAACAACAGTATACTATGCCAGATGGGAAAGCAGTTGTGATACTTCTACTTGTGATAGTGTTATAATTAATGTAATTCCTTTAATAACAACAAATATAAATCCTTTAATTTGTCAGGGACAAATATATAACGTAGGAATTCATAATTATGCAATTGCAGGAACTTATAAAGACACATTAATTTCAAATTATGGATGTGATAGCATTGTTACAATTAATCTAACAGTAAATCCAAAGAAACAAATAAATCTTAATCCAATAATTTGCCAGGGAGATATTTTCCAAGTTGGAACACATAATTATGCTTTAGCAGGTAATTATAAAGATACTCTTTCAACATATTTAGGGTGTGATAGTATAATTACAACCAATCTAACAGTTAATCCTAAAAAATATAAAACTTTAAATCCTGTAATCTGTCAAGGTGAATTTTTCCATATAGCAAATCATAATTATACTATTGCAGGGATTTATAAAGATACACTTTCAACATATTTTGGTTGCGATAGTATAGTTACAACTAATCTAACTGTAAATCCAGTAAAACAAATAAATCTTAATTCAATAATTTGCCAGGGAGAAACATTTCAAGTAGGAACTCATATATATACTTTATCAGGACATTATAATGATACGCTTGCTACTAGTTTCTTATGTGATAGTATCATAACTACTAATTTAACAGTTGTGCCTATTCCTAAAGTTAAATTAAGCAATGATACTACACTATGTATTGGTAAAACAATTTTTTTAGATGCTACAAATCAAAATTCAACCTATCTTTGGCAGGATAGTACAACAAATCCAACATATACAGTAAACCAGCAAGGACTTTATTGGGTAATAGTAAAGGTAGATAGTAATTGTATAGTCAGTGATACTATACAAATCTATTATAAAGATTGTTCAACACCTGATATCTATATACCTAATAGTTTTACTCCTAATGGGGATGGATTAAATGATGTGTTTAAAATAGAAACTTTAGCTGAGTTTTCTGAGTTTCATCTTTATATTTATGATAGATGGGGCGAACAACTATTTGAAAGTAATGATAAAACTAAAGGTTGGGATGGCACATATAAAGGCAAGCTTGTTCCTAATGGAGTTTATGTTTATCTAGTTACTGGTATTATAAAAGATACTAACGAACAGATAAAAAGAAATGGAACAGTAACAGTGATAAGGTAAAAATACATTGCCTTTCTTCTCCTCTTTTATATTTAAACCCTGACTTTGGTTATAAATATAATCATCATCATAATAAAAATAAAAAAAAAGAACATCCCCCTAGCTCTCTTCAAATGGGGAATTTATAAGATTGCTTCGCTACGCTCGCAATGACGATCAGGTGTTTGCTATACTTAATTCGTAATTCGTAATTCGTAATTAATTTACCTTAATCATCATCTTCCTCTTCATTAAGCTTAATAAATGCAGCATGAACAGGCGAAGGACAAGGTATGTTTTCGCCTTTAACGGCTGCCCAGATAACTTCGTTTAGTTCCTGATCGGGAGCCATATCTTCTCTTCTGAAATCAAAGGTTTCACTTAGCTTCTGCCATTTGCTTATAACAGTATTCTTTTCGTTAAGATCAACATTGGCAGGGCGATATTTAAAAGTTGAACGGTTTAAAGTATCCTCAAAGCACCTCCACATTGGAGTGGCTGCAGCATCGTACTGGCTCATTGGCGGCAAGCCCAGTATAAGTTCCATAGTTCGGAGCACCGAAGAGGTAGAATACATAGTATGATCAATATAGCCACGCTTTACGAAACCTCCGGCAACATAAAGTGTACTACGGTGTGCATCCACATGGTCAGGTCCATTCTGAGCATCATCTTCTACAATAAACACTGCACTCTGGTTCCATATAGAACTCTTGCTCAGATGTTCAATAAACATCCCTACAGCCAAATCATTGTCGGCAACATCAGCAAAAGGTGTATTCCCTCCTTTTGATAATCCCACAGTATGATCGTTGATAAACCGCAGTGAATTAAACTGTGGAACAGCATTCGCGCCAAGCAAAGAATCAAAATCACGTTTCCATTGATTGCATCTCAATGTATCTCGCATCTGTTGATCCCAACTAACATAATAAGGACAATAGTGACCGATAAGAACCGGAATGTTAGGTTTCCAATCATCAACAAACTCACCATACGTACGATACGTAACGCCAAATCTTTTGCAGAAATCCCATATAAAACCATTCTTATTATTGGCAATCTCACGGCTACCTTCGGCATCATAATTACCACCTTTGCCACCATAACCCGAAGGCCATGTTTTTTCAAGATAATCAGTAGCATAAGCACCCATACTCCAGTTATGTCCGTCGGCACTTACTTCACCATCACAATAAAAATTATCAAACAAAACAAACTCACGGGCAATAGCATGTAGATTGGGAGTATATTTTTCGCCAAACAACAAAAGATTAGTATCACCATTACCACCCTTCATATCACCCAGAACCTGGTCGTAGGTACGGTTTTCTTTAATGATATAAAATACATGTTTGATAGGCGAACTATCTCCAACCTTTTTAGGAATAGGATTCCCCTCTTTGCCTTCAGCCTGTGTTTCTTTTTCTTTTTGATAAGGAGTATTCTTATAAACCTGTTGCGAATACAGACTTTGCTGCTTGATGTCAGGAGTATTTATAATACTTAAGGTACCGCGAAACAAACCACCTATATAAGTTGATTTATTTGTAGATGCATTGTCATACCCTTGATAAATTACCTTATTCTTTTTATTAATTGGATTAGGGCCATAAGGATTTGGATAAGAAGAAAAGCCTTTGCCATTAGCAACATATATCTTCTTATCAATAACTCTTACACATGTTGGATACCAGCCTGTAGGGATAAAACCTTTGCTCTTGCCCGAACCAGGCTTAGTAACATTAAAAACTGCAAGACAATTATTATCTGCATTAGCAATATATAGAGTCTGTTCGTCTTCGCTGAGGGCAACACTATTGGTAGTAGAGCCACTCGGGGCATTAGGATAAAGCGCTGCATTAAGGGTTTCAATAGTTTTTCTTTTGGTAAGATCAACAACAGAAACCGAGTTATCATTAGAATTGGCTACATAAAGCAGTGTTCCTTTCTTATTTAAACACATATCATTGGGATGATCACCAACCATAACAGCACCTACAAAAGCCAGTTGTTTTGTATCATAAATCTTTACCTTACGACAACCCCAGCAACTAACATAAAGTAGCTTTTTATCAGGCGACAACAGACATGTATATGCCACATCGCCAACAGGTAACTCCTGTATTACATTCTTAGTAGTTAAATCTACTACGTATAGCGAATTGTTTTCTTTGGTAACAACATATAAGAGATTTCTGTCATCATCCACATCTAATCCGGCTGGCGATATCTTAACAGGCCATGGCTTACCAAGCTTAAAAGTATCATTAGCAATAAGCTTTTTATCTTTGATCTCATACCTTATAATACAATTAAGATTACCACCCGAAGCATACAGATATTTTTCGTTATGACTGAACTTTAATCCCACCCATGACATCTTGATTCTAATTGTATCTAAAATCTTTTGTTTGTTGACATCAATTAAATAAATCCCCTGATCACTCTGACCGTTATTGGTAACAGCCATTAAAGCTTTAGAATCAGAAACAGTAATGTTTAAAGGCAAATCACCCAGAGGAATACTTTTGCCGGCAGGAGTAAGAGTCCATCCATTAGGCAATAGAACCTGATTTGATTTAGCATTGTTCAAGGGTTGAGCCTGTGTATAATTCATTGATAAGATAGATACACAAAAGCTAAGAAGTATATTAAGGTATGATATTTTCATAAGATGATTGATTATAAATTCTTCGTCAAAGGTAGTATAAATATTTATTTATAATGATAACTCAACTATTAATTAATCATAATTTAACTTATTTGCATAAAAAAAGCCTGCATTGAGCAGGCTTTCATATTGAGAATCTCTTTAATTGAGCTGTTAAGCACTCATCGTTTCAACATCAGCTTTTACTTTCTTAATTAATCCTTGTAAAACAGTACCAGGACCAACTTCTACGAAAGTAGTACCTCCATCAGCAATCATATTTTCAGCTATCTGAGTCCATCTAACTGGAGAAGTAAGCTGAGTAATAAGATTTTCTTTAATCTGAGCAGGATCAGTAACAGGCTGAGCATTTACATTTTGATAAACAGGACAAATAGGAGTACTGAATTCAGTAGAATTGATAGCTTCAGCTAATTCAATTCTTGCAGGTTCCATCAAAGGAGAATGGAAAGCACCACCAACTTTAAGTGGTAACGCACGTTTAGCACCCGCAGCTTTAATCTTTTCACAAGCTATTTCAATACCTTTCATTGAACCTGAAATAACCAACTGACCAGGGCTATTGTAATTTGCAGGAACAACAACTTCGTCAATAGATGCACAAATATCTTCTACAGTTTTGTCATCAATACCTAAAATAGCAGCCATAGTTGAAGGTTCAGCTTCGCAAGCTTTCTGCATTGCATTAGCGCGCTTAGCAACTAAACGTAAGCCACTTTCAAAAGTTAAAGTCTTATTAGCAACCAATGCTGAGAACTCACCTAATGAATGTCCGGCAACCATGTCCGGTTTAAAATCAGCACCCAAAGTATGAGCAAGGATTACTGAATGTAAGAAGATTGCAGGTTGGGTAACTTTAGTCTGAACTAAATCTTCAGGTGTACCTTCAAACATAAGGTCGGTAATACGAAAGCCAAGTATTTCATTAGCTTTTTCAAACATTGCTTTTGCTTCTGGATTAGTATCATAAAGATCTTTACCCATACCGATAAACTGAGCCCCCTGACCAGGGAAAACATACGCTTTTTTCATGTGATATTCTTTTAAATTAAAAAACTCTCCCTATGCATTCAGGAGAGTTCTATGTTTATTAATATTATTTCTATTTAAATGAATGTATTCTTATTTCCTGTTACCAAAGAAACGTAGTAAAAATAAGAATAAGTTGATAAAATCAAGATAAAGGTTAAGAGCACCCATAATCTGAAGTTTCTTCATATTTTCAGCACCATACATACTTCCTTCGCCAATACGTTTTAGCTTCTGAACATCATAAGCAGTAAGTCCTGTAAATACAAGAACTCCAATAAAGCTAATAACATAATCCATCATCTGGCTACCCATAAACATGTTGATTATACTGGCAATAATAATACCTATAAGTCCCATAAACATTATAGAACCGAATTTAGTAAGGTCGGTACTTGTAGTATAACCTGCAACAGCCATTACACCAAACATACCAGCGCAAATACCAAAAGTACTGAAGATTGACCCTAAAGTGAACCTTAAAAATATAAAACTTAAACTCATTCCCATTAATACAGCAAAGACTGTAAATAGAAGAGTTAAAGCTTGTGATGAAAGTTTATTAAATCCTAATCCCATTAAAAGAACAAATCCGAAAGGAGAAAACATTACAAAATATCCTAAGCCAGACATTCCTCCTGTTTCAGGATTGTAAAGCATGTCAGTTAACTCTTTATTTGTTCCGAATAAATAAGCAGTAATTGCTGATACGGATAGTGCTAAGAACATCCATGTAAAGACTCCTGTCATAAATGTTTTAGCAGCAGATGCTACTTCAAATGTATTATCATATTGATAATTCTTGTTTTCTTCTAAATTATACATGTTAATATGTGTTTTAAATTCGTTTGCAAAGATAATATATTTTAACGAATGTTGATATAAATTATTATCTTTAGTTATTAAAATTGGCTTTTAGGCTGTAGGCTTTTAGGCTATTAGCAAAACAATATAATAAGTTTAAATATCAAGAGACATCTTATTAAAGAAATCAACAACTAAATTAGTAACTTCTTCCTCTTTCTCTTTATGTGGGAAATGTGCACAGTCTTTTATGAGTGCAGTTTGAACTTTATTTTTAACAGTATTCTTAACAATATTCATTTGTTCAACAGTGCCGAACTCATCATTATCACCATAAATAAGCATAAGTGGAGTTGTAATCGTTTTAAGTTCTTCGCTTAAGTTCCAATCTTTCTTCAAAACTTCAGTCCACATTGAAGACCATCCATAAAATACTGCATCCGTCTTTTCGGCATGATATTTAGTAAGAGATCTTTTTAAAGCGCCTTTATCATATTCCTTAATATTATTTTTAATAGCTTTAATATTGTTTTCTTCAATAAAAACATGATGCGCTTCCGATACAACTGCTATCAGTTTATCAGAATGATGTGCAGCATAAATTAAGACAATATTGCCACCATCACTATGCCCGAAAAGTATTATTTTATTTGTGATGTTTAGTTTCTCTATAAGTTGAGGAAGCATTACCAAAGCTTCATTATGAAAGAAGTTTAGGTCGTGAGCTTTTGTAAAAGGAGATGATTTACCATAGCCTAGTCTGTCGTAAACCAATGCTGGGCACTGCATAAGATTGCTAATCTTTTCAGGAAAGTCGCCCCATTGTTTAACGCTGCCCAAACCATGATGCAGAAAGATAATAACTGGTTTGCCTTCTTCAATAAGTTTAGAATTTATCCATTCATAATATATCTCGTGACCTTCAATTTCTACATTTCCTGTTTTAATCATCTCAGTTTAAAATTGTATGTTGTTAAGTTCAGTTTTAGCTTTGTTAAATTCTTTAATAATATCATCAATAATTATAGAAGCAGGTTTAATTTCTTTAATAATGCTTGCAATCTGCCCTATCTCCAGTTCTCCTTCTTGTAAATCTCCTTCAAACATTCCTTTTTTAGCTCTACCTCTTCCAAGTAGTTCTGAAAGTTCTTCATACGAAGCCCCATTGTATTCTTTTTCCTTTACTTTATTAAAAAAATCATTCTTTAATAACCTTACGGGACCTATTTTTTTTAGAGAAAGAAGGGTATCACCATCTCCGGCTTCCAATACTTTTTGCTTAAAGTTAAGATGAGCAGATGATTCGTTTGAAGCAACAAACCTACTGCCTATCTGAACAGCATCAGCACCTAAAGCCATAGCAGCAAGCATGCCTCTACCACTTGCAATACCTCCTGCAGCAATTACAGGGATAGTAACTGCCTGTTTAACCAAAGGAATTAATGCCATTGTGGTAGTTTCTTCAATGCCATTGTGTCCGCCGGCTTCAAAGCCTTCGGCAACTATTGCATCAACGCCTGCTTCTTCACTCTTCCTGGCAAACTTTACATTAGAAACTACATGAACAACCTTGATTCCTTTAGCTTTTAACAATGAAGTATATTTAGCAGGATTTCCGGCAGAGGTAAATACAACCTGAACGCCTTCTTCTATTATTATATTAATGAAATCAGCAGTATTGGCATACATAAGCGGAATATTAACACCGAAAGGTTTATTGGTGGCAGCCTTGCATTTGCGGATATGTTCTATTAGGATTTCATTATCCATAGAGCCCGAACCAATAAGTCCTAAACCACCTGCATTGCTAACGGCTGCAGCTAGTTCCCAGCCACTACACCATATCATCCCTGCCTGAATTATGGGATATTTGATGTTAAGTAATTGTGTAATTCTATTCATTAAAGTTGGTTAAATGTTAAGTTTATTAAACAAATTTTGATTTATAAAGTTTAGGGAGGCTTTTAGGTGTTTAGGCTTTTAGACTTTTAGAAAGACAGTATAATTTGTTCTTATCTGGTTTGTTAATTTATGAAATTTAGCTTATAAGTATCACTACGATTCTTGAAACCCCTGTTATTGCTGTGTTTTTTGAAAATATGGTTGATTTGACTTTACATATTGATTAGAATATTTTACCTAAAGTGAATTTGAAAGTGTCCAAGGGTGTAATATTTTGCAGAAAGTGATGAATATTTTTATTTGTGTTTAGAAGATTTTACCGGAAGTGAATAATATTTTGTAAAGAGGTGTATTTTTTTGTCGGAAGTGATGAATATTTTAGATGGATTGCTATTTGAAAATTCCAGAGAGGTATTTTATTTATAAATATAGGAATTGACAATGTCGGAAGTGGTAAATTTTTTCTCTAAACAGGTATTTTTTTTACCGGAGGTGGTAATTTTTTTCTCAATAAAGGAATTGATTATGTCGGTAGTGGTATTGATTTTTCAGATTGAGGTATTTTGTTTTGTGGAGTAGGTTTTTAGATTGACAATATAGGTTATTAAGACTTTTTTATCTTTATTTACTTTTGCTTGACCAAAAGTAACAAAAATCAAAGACTGCACCTCATTTACTTCAAAACTACAATTAAAAAAATAACGCAACCCGAGCCATCCCGAAAGACCTCACCCCCGCCTCTCCTAAAAGGCTACTCTTTATACACATCTTTATATGTTTCTAGATATATGATAATTGTGTTACGATTAATTTAATAAACAAATTTCTTTTTTTATTATTTATTTACTTTTGCTTGATCAAAAGTAACAAAAATCAAGACTTCAAATCCTTTACTTCAAAACTACACTATTTAAAATCCCGAACAATCCAATAATCCCGAAACAAATATTTTTCCTCTTATTATACATTTTGTCGTCGGGATTCGCGGATTGTCACACACATGCGCCCACACATTTTAAATAGCTTGTTTTGTAGCATAAATGATTTGATGTCTATCACTAAACAAAAAAATAAAATCAAAACCAAAATAATAATGAAAAAGATGTGTATAAAGAGTAGCCTAAAAGGAGAGGCGCTTTTGTGTTAGAAATATCTAGTTATTATGTTGGATTCGCGGATTGCTCACTTTAATGGTAATTTAATTATTGTTTGAATATTTTTTTAATCTTGTTTTGTGGCGTAAATGAGCTGATGTCTATCCGAAAGGCAAGAATACAATTGTAGTTTAATAACATTTCATACCGAAACAAATGTGATTTAAGTCCGAACAAATGCGATTTATGCCGGAGCAAATGTGATTCATGTCAGAACAAATGCGATTCATGCCAGAGCAAACGTGATTCATGTCGGAACAAATGCGATTCATGCCGGAACAAATGTGATTCATGTCAGAACAAATGCGATTCATGCCGGAGTAAACGTGATTTAGGTCGGAACAAACTTGATTCATGTCGGAGCAAATGTGATTCATGTCGGAACAAATGCGATTCATGCCAGAACAAATGCGATTTATACCGGAGTAAACGTGATTCATGCCAGTGCAAATGCAGGGTAAATAAGGTTGGGATTTGTGGGGTGGTGGCTTGGCTACTAAGGTTTGGGAAAGGGTGAAATAAGGTTTCTAAAATAAAGATTTTACAATATCGTTTCTGTTGATATTTATTTCCTGAAAAGAATTATTGAAAATAAATTTAGAAATGATGCTTATGTTAGTAATTTTATTTACTTTTGTACTCATGAATAATAATAATTGTATGACATAAACTCTATTATAATAACATTAAAAGGCGTTAGCTTTTTTATTTCTGTTCTAGTAATCTGGTAAATTAAAACGCAATTGAAATAATAAGTAATAACGCTCATGCTACGGCGTGGGCTTTACTTATTGGTTGCGTGGGCTTACCAGAGCCTCTAGGACAAATACAGTTAAATTCCCGCGCCTTTTTATTTTTTAAATATAAAATTGTCATGGGAATTGACAAAACCAAATAAAAAAATACAAATGAAAAAACGATTACAAACGATTACATTAATAGCTTTAATGCTATTAGCTTTTCAAATCTCAACAATTAAAGTATGGGCACAATCTAACCCAACAACAACCGGACCTATTGGTTCGCAGTTAGCTTACGGAGTTAATGAAGATATTAAGTATTGGAATGGTACAGTATGGGTAGCTATTCCTTCAGGCTTACCCGGACAGAATCTAAAATTTATTAATGGAGTTCCCACATGGGTAAACAATCCAAATGGAATTACTACTAATACAGTTACAAATATTGGAGGCTCATCTGCAATAAGTGGTGGACATATTACCTCATCAAGTGGTTCGCCAATTACTGCGAGAGGTATTTGTTGGAGTACTAATCATAATCCAACTTTATCAAATAATTTTACAACTGATGATATTGGTAAAGGAAATTATATAAGTAATCTTTCAAGTTTAATAAATAATACTAATTATTATATTAGAGCCTATGCTACCAATAGTTCAGGTACTGCTTATGGTAATGAAATAAGTTTTACAACTATAATACCTCCGGTTTATGATATTGATGGTAATGGATATGATACAGTAGTTATTGGTACACAAACATGGCTAAAACAAAACTTAAAAGTAACACATTATCTAAATGGAGATATAATACCTAAAGTAATAGATACAACTTGGGATTATTTAACTACTGGTGCATATAGTAATTATAATAATGATACTAATATTGCAAATATATATGGGAGATTATATAATTGGTATACAGTAATTGATTCTCGTAATCTTTGCCCTATTGGATGGCATGTGCCAAGTGATAATGAATGGACAATTCTTACAACTTATCTAGGAGGTGAAAATATAGCAGCTACTAAACTTAGAGAAACAGGTTCAGTACATTGGAATGGTTCAAGTCAGTATGATTTAAGAACTAACGAAACTGGTTTTACAGCTCTTCCAGGAGGTTTTTGTAATAATGCTACTTATCACGACTTAACTTACTATGGCAACTGGTGGACTACTACTGAAGTTAACAATTCAACATATGTTTGGCGAAGATCAATGGATTGGGCTTGGAGTAGTTTATGGAGAGTAGGAGATACTCCTAAATATTTTGGACAATCTGTTCGTTGTTTAAATAATAGTGTAATTAATGTTTTACCAGTTAAACCTGTTTATGATATTGATGGTAATGGTTATGATACTGTTCATATTGGTGTGCAAATTTGGATGAAACAAAACCTTAAAACAACTCATTATAGAAATGGAGACGAAATACCTAATATAACAAATGATACTACTTGGAGTAATCTTACTGCAGGAGCTTATAGTAACTATAATAATGACACAAATAATGGAAATATTTATGGGAGATTGTATAATTTGTATACAATAATTGACTCACGTAATTTATGCCCACTTGGATGGCATGTGCCTAGTGATGCTGATTTCACAACACTTACTGCTTATTTGGGAGGTGAAAGTATTGCTGGTGGTAAATTGAAAGAGACTGGCACAATACATTGGGTTAGTCCTAATACTGGAGCTTCAAATGAGACTGGATTTACTGCATTACCAGGAGGTAATCATTCTTATTTATATTACAATTTAGGATATGCAGGATTTTTATGGAGTTCAACTGGTACTTATCTTATTTTATATAATGACCAAAATATTGTAGGCAAAACATCAAATTCGCAATGGATTGGTATGTCAGAGCGATGTATTAAAGATTAATTCAATTTTCTAACGATTTATAAAATGGTAAATATGTTACACCATATATATTTCTAAAACAAAATAAATTCAAGTTATGCCTATTTTAACTGTACAACTTAATCATCCAAATCCAGAGAAACCATTTATTGTTGGGAATGGTTATACATTAATAAATAATCAAATTATTAGAGAATGGAACAAAGATATTCTTAAAAATAATAAGAAGCCTCATTATCGTAAATTTATATGTAATAATGGTGAGTTTATCTCAAATTTAGAGACACAACCTCAAAAAGGTAATTTATTATTTTGGGGAGAATGGGAAGGTAATTCAATTTTCAATCCAATTAATAATGGGAAAGGGGTGCCAAATGGTATTCATGAGCCTTTTCATTCTAAATCTATACTTGGGTTCCAAAATACAGACCCTTATGTTTTTGGTGATTTTTTCAAATATGCAATTTGTTCACAAAATGGAGTAATGTGTAATTTAGATAATGGTTCATTAATATTATTTGGGACAACTACAAATTCTGGGTTTTTATTGGATACCGTATTTGTAATAAAAACTCATGAAACAGCAAATTCAGTTTGTAATAATAATGCAGCAAATTATACACAAATATATCGTGAAGAAACATTAGAACCATTAAGTAGTTTTTATTTAATACCAAATCCATTATCAAAAAATAAATTATATCATAGTCAAACATGGTGGGAAAATAATGAATATTTTAGCTTTGTACCATGTAAAGAAGCTTTAACTAATAGTTATAATAAAGTAATTCTTAATTTAAACTGGTTGACTAAACAAAAAATAGGACATCCTTATAAACATTTTGCAAATTTAAATCCAAAAAATATTTGGGAAAAGATTGTTGATAGTGTTTTAAAACAAGGATTCTTATTAGGAGTTAAATTTGATGAACCAAATTTAAGAACAATCGCTGTCAATAATCAATCTCAAATTAAAACTGGAAATTGTGGACAAAAGAAGTTACCAAAATCAAATTGTTGATAGTTTATTAAAGAGGTGTGGAGTT